>JBJMNA010000281.1:0-4950 GCA_045804485.1 Chloroflexota bacterium | reverse complement strand
GGCGCCGGTCACTGCCACCGCGAGCGCCGTCACGCTCGTCACCGACGGAACCCCCGTTGCCGCGGAGCCGATCTACGCCCACGAGATCGAATCCGTGCCGTGGGCGAACGAGCTCGCGGCCGATGCCGGTGGCGCCTGGGCCTGGTCGGACACCGGCGTCGTGAGACGCGTCGCCACGTCGGATCTGGTGCGAAGGACCGATCTCGGTCGTCCGGACGGGGCGCCAGGGCCACGCGGGTCGCGCGGCATCGCGGTCGCCTGGTCGCAGGTCTGGGCGTCTGACGGCGCACACCTCGGACTGGCTCGCCTCGATGGCGACACCGGCGCCGTCGCCCAGCGGATCCCCCTGTGGGCGGCGGACACGGCGACCACGGTCGATCGCGCCGGCGGTTCGCCCAACGACCGATGGGCGAGCGCGTCGGGCTTCGCGATCGACGGTGATTCGATCTTCCTGCCGAGCATCGCGCCCCGTCCGAACGATGTCGTCGCGCCGGCCGGGGCCGATGGACAGCTGTGGCGCATCGATACGACGGGAACCGGGCCGGCGACGTGGATCTCGATCGATCGTCCGACGAGCGTCGCGGTCGGCTTCGGATCGGTGTGGGTCGTCTCCTGCTGCGGCGACCACAGCGACGCGCGGACCTACAGCGTCGTCCGCCTGGACCGAGGGACCGGTGCGATCCAGGCGACGATCACCCTCCCGGTGCAGGACGCCGTCACCGACGGCCGACCGGTCATCCGCGTCGGCCCCGACAGCGTCTGGGTCGGCCTGGCCGACCTGCCGCTCATCGTCCGGATCGACCCAGGCACGAGCAGCATCCGGTCCACGCTCCCGGTCGACATGCCGGTCACGGACATGGCGATCGGCCCGCGCGGTTCGCTGTGGGTGACCGAGTCCGAAGCGTGGTACGGCGTCGGGTCGGTCGTCTCCGACCGATGCGACGGACGTTTGATGCGGATCGATCCAGCCACCGAGCGCGCGGTCGCGGCGACGACGATGACGTGCCCGATGTCGGTCGCGATCGCCGGCGACAACGTGTGGGTCGGCACGGCTGGGACGGAGGGCAGCGGCACCAGCGGAGGCGTACCGCCGCAGCTGGTCCATCTCCGCGCGATCGACCCGGCGGGCTAGCCGAGACAGCCGACCCGAGCGTCGTCGGCGTCCTATCCTTGTGCCATGCAGACCTTCGCTCCCGAGCGCGACATCGTCAGCTGGGAGGACATGGACAGGCTCGTGGCGGGGATCGCTGATCGACTCGAGGGGACCCATTTCGACGTCCTGCTCGCGATCACGCGAGGCGGCCTCGTCCCGGCGGGCATGCTCGCCTACAGGCTCCGGATCCGGAACATCCTCGTCGCCGCGGTCGAGTTCTACGACGACGCGGGGCAGCCCGGACCGCACCCGACGTTCCTCCAATTCCCGGCCGACCCGTTGCTCCGCGGCCAGCGGATCCTCGTGGTCGACGAGGTCTGGGATAGCGGGACGACCATCCACGCGGTCACCGAACGCGTCCGTCAGGCGGGTGGCATCCCGACCACCGCCGTGCTTCACTACAAGCCTTCGCGCTCGGCGGTCCCGGGCGCTCCCGACGTCCATGCCGTGACCACCGACGCATGGGTCGTCTATCCATTCAAGGCTGGTGGCTGAGGAGACCGTCCGATGCCGAAGAAGGTCCGACTGCTCGTCGGGACGAAGAAGGGCGCCTTCATCCTCGACAGCGACGAGGCGCGGCGCGACTGGTCGGTGACGGGACCGGTGTGCGAAGGCTGGCCCGTTCACGACCTCATCGTGGAGCCGGAGAGCGGCGCGATCCTGGCCGCGGCCGGGAGCCCGTGGTTCGGTCCAGCCATCTGGCGATCCGAGGATGGTGGCTCGAGCTGGACCCACTCGTCGGCGGGTCTGACCTATGGCGACGGCGCCGATCCGATCACGACCGTCTGGTCTCTCGCGACGACCCCCGACGGCGGGATCTTCGCCGGCGTCGAGCCCGCGGGCCTCTTCCGGAGCGACGATGGGGGCGCCACCTGGCGGCACATCGAGGGGCTCACGAACCACCCCACCCGACCGACGTGGGGACCAGGCGCGGGCGGGCTCATCCTCCACACCATCGTCCCCCACCCCAGCGACACCGACCGCACGTGGGTCGGCATCTCGGCCGTCGGCGTGTTCGAGACGCGTGACGGCGGCGACTCGTGGGTGCCGCGCAATGTCGGCGTGCGCGCGGAGTTCAATCCGGAGAACCGGTTCCCCGAGACCGGCCAGTGCGTCCACAAGTTCGCGATGGCGGCGGGCGAGCCCGAGACGCTGTACCAGCGGAACCACTGCGGGGTCTACCGCTCCGACGATGGCTCCGAGACATGGCAGGAGATCACGGGCGACCTGCCGACCGACTTCGGGTTCTCGATGGTCACCCACCCACGCGACGCGGACACCGCGTGGCTGATCCCGCTGAGCGCGCCCGACCAGGGCCGGTACATGCCCGACGCCCACGCTGCGGTCTGGCGGACACACGACCGCGGAGCCAGCTGGATCTGCTCGGATGCGGGTCTGCCGACACACGACGCCTTTCTCTCCGTCCTGCGCGAGGCGATGGCGCGCGACACGCTCGATCCGGTCGGGATCACGTTCGGGACGAGCACCGGGCAGCTGTGGCACAGCTCAGACGAGGGCAGGAGCTGGCGGATGATCACCGACACGCTGCCCGAGATCTGGGGCGTCGAGGCGGTCGTCGTCGAGGCCTGATCGCTTGGCGACTGTCCTCCTGCCGCGGTCGCTGCTCGCGCTGTTCCCCGGCGTCGAGAAGCGGAACGACGTGACCGGCGCGACGGTGGGCGAGCTCATCTCGGGGCTGGACGCGTCGGTCCCCGGGATGCGCGACCGCTTGGTCGAGGCGGGCCCTCGACTCCGGCCGCACATCAACGTCTTCGTCGACGGCGAGCCTGCAGACCTCGCGACTGCTGTCGCGCCGGCGTCGGTCGTCCACGTGCTGCCGGCAGTAAGCGGCGGATAAGTCGGAGATACGTGGCCGGTGAGGGCAGGACGCGATGATTGCGTCATGTCGAAGCGTCGAAGCCACCGAAGCGACCGCGACCACCGCGACCGTCCGGACGCGGGCCTCTTGCGCGGCCTCATCGACCGGATGGAGGACCGTGGTTTCGGCTGGGACGACGTGCAGGACGATGTCATGCCGATCTTCGAGCGTGCCCGGCCGTTCAGCGTCGAGGTGGACCCGCCGGCCCGCACGTCCGTGCCCCCGGGCGTCACGATCGGTTTCGGGGTCGATCTCGGCCTGGCATTCGCGCGGGTGTCGGTCGTGCATCTCGCGGGATGGCCAGTCGACATCGGCGGTCTGACCGAGCGCGCGCTCCGGAACCTCCGCAAGCGGGCCCGACACGCCACGGACTACGACCTGGTCGAGGAGCCGGTCGGCGGCGTGCCCGCCGTCGCCTTCCAGTCGCGGGACGGCTGGGCGTCGACAGCGGTGCTCGTCCCGGAAGCGATCGAGCGGCTGTTCGGACGTGCCGCTGCGCTGTTCATCGCTCCGTCGCGCGACCTTCTCGTCCGTCTGCCACCCGACGTGGACCTCGAGTTCGCGACCTGGCTGACCGAGGAGTTCGAAGCGACCGACCCGAACGCGCTCCGGCTCGAGGCCTTCGAGTGGCAGGACGGCACCATCCGATGCCGGCCGCTGGCGCGGGATTCGGTCGCGGTCTGAGAGGTCAGCGAGCTGCGAGGATGGCCGCGAGCGGATCGAACGAGTCGGTCCGTTCGGCGATGACGTCGCGCCCGCGACGGGAACGCGACATGACGTGCGGGTCACCCGCGATCGTCCGCCAGCCGTCGTCGCCGAGTCGGTCGAGCGTCTCCAGCGCAGTCGCGACCATGCCGCGGGCGTGCGCCAGTGCGACGCCATCGAGCGGCCCGGGGACGGTGGCACGACCGACGTCGGACGAGACCTCCATGGCGGCCCGGGCGCTCCGCGCCCACGTCCCGGCCGCCGCGCGCCGCACGTCCACGGCCCGGAGCACGAGCGCGACATCGCCTGCATGTGCGGCCGCTGCCGCCTGGACGAACGGCCAGCGGGTCGAACCGTCGCCCCGCGATGACGGCTCGATGAACGCGAGCGCGTGCGAGGGATACAGCGCGCGGCGCACCGTCACCTCTGCGATCGCCCGCGCGGCGGGGCTCGATTCCTCGATGAGCCATGACGGGAGGGCGTCGACGATGAGGTGATCGGGGGCGAGCCCGTCGCCTCGGGCCAGCATCACGCCCAGCAGTTGGAGTGCCAGGGCGCGTCCTGCCCGCGTCGATGGATCGGACGGGAAGCCGGACGACAGGTCAGGGGCGACCACGAGCGGACCCGCGCCGACGACGATGCTCGTCCCCGCCCGGTCGGCGAGCCGATGCGCGAAGGCGTGGTCCGAGAGCGCCCGGTCGGGCTCCACGACGCCGGCCACGATCTCCGACATCGCATCGGAGCCGATGACGTCGATCCTCTCCGACGCCGCGACGACGGCGCCCTCGGGTGAGCCGAGCGATGGCGACATCGTGGCGAGCCGGACATAGGCCCGCCGGCGCGCCGCTGCCTCGTCGAGTGCGTCACGGAGGCGGGCCAACGCCCGCTGGCTCCCGGTCGGGACCGGGTCGCCGGTCGCCTCGGCGCCGGCGTCATCGCGGTCGCGCGGCTGCCATTCGGGGACATCCATCCCGGCCGCCGTCATGCGGTCCGCGAGCTCCCGGCCGATCGGCACCTCGACGCGGACGAGGTCGACTCCGGCACCGACGAGGATCGCGGCCTCGGCGAGCGCCGCATCGACGTCCGGCTCGTGGAGCGTGACCCCGAGCCACGGTCGGCTCGCCTCGCCGAGCATCCCGATCGTCTCGCGCCGGACGAGCCGCTGCGCGTCCACTCGGTCGATCGAGGCGGCAACGAGCCGTGACGCCTCCGC
>JBJMNA010000280.1:0-11904 GCA_045804485.1 Chloroflexota bacterium | reverse complement strand
CCTCCGCGGCGATGAGGTGCGCGTGCGTCGCCAGCCGCATGTGCGCGATGTAGATCCCACCGAACACGCCGTGCCAATAGCAGTCGTTCGACTGCCCGCGGTAGAGGTGGTCGAGTGCGCGGTCGCGCTCGGCTCCGTCGGCCATCGCGTGGACACCGTCGGACACCCGAAGCATCTGCTTGTGGAGGTCGTTCACCTCGCGGTACTTCACCTGGAAGTTCCGCCAGAACCCACCGCGAAGCCACCGGCCCTCCGGTCGACCAGCCGCCTTCGCCTCCTTCAGCGCCTCGTGGAACGCCAGGCTTTCGTCGGCCGGCAGCGCCCACTCGCCCATCTCCTCGTAGGAGGCCGTCGGGATGTACACGCGGCCGATCGGAGCGTGCTCGGCCAGCCAGGCCGAGGGCGTCGTGGTGCTGAGCCAGTCGGCGTTGGCCTCGAGCGCCTCGAAGAAGTCGTCGACCCAGCGGCCCTTGCCCCAACAGTGCTCCCAGGTCGTCGGCCACGAACCGAACTTCTCGCCGTCGTCGCCCATCGTCCCGATGCGCTCGCCGGCGTCCGTGGCGCGGTCACGGAGGTACCCGATCACGTCGCCGACCACCCGGAACGGGATCCGGTAGCGGAGTCCCTGCTCGGTCCCGAAGACACGCACGGAGCGGCCCTGGTCATCGGTCGAGTACGGGCCCCAGTGCGCCTCATCAGGGATCGACGCCGCGCGGAAGTGGGCGTCGTCGACGATCGTCCAGTCGTACCCGCCATCGACGAGGGCCGTTGGCAGGTCCGGCTCCCAGACCCGTTCGGCGAGCCATGCTCCGCGCGGTCGGCGTCCGAAGGTCGTCTCGAGCTCGACGGCCATCCGGCGGAGCTGCCCGAGCCGGTCCCGATGGGGGAGCGCCGCGAGCACCGGCTCGTAGTAGCCGCCACCGAGGATCTCGACCTGGTCGCGCGCGACGAGCGCGGCCAGTCGGTCGAGGAACTCCGGCCGTTCGGCGCGGAGCCACTCGAGCAGCGGCCCGCTGTAGTGCAGGGAGATCCGGATCGTCGGATGTCGCTCGAGCGCAGCCACCATGGGCTCGTAGGCGAGGTCGTACGCCTCCGACACGACCCATCCGAAGTTGCCGACCGGCTGGTGATTGTGGAGTGCGAGCGCGAGCGCGATCCGCCGGCCCATGTCGAGCGCGGTCAGCCTGGTTCCGAGACCAGCGTCGGGACCGCGTCAGCCGCGGATGCCGGCGACGTGGGGTCCGCCGGCGGCAGGTAGAGCTTCTCGGTGTACTCGTGGAGCATCCGCGTCGTCGAGAAGTCCCACAGCGCCGTCGCCATCGCCCTGCGCATGACCGCCAGCCAGCGTTGCGGCAGCCCGTTCGCGTCGCGTTCGTAGTACGCCGGGATGACCTCCTCCTCGAGGATCCGGTAAAGGTCCTGCGCGTCGTGCCAGTCCTGTGCCGCCTCGTCGGGATCGGTCTCGCGGCCACCGATGGCCCATCCGTTGTCGCCCTGGAAGCCCTCGTCCCACCAGCCGTCGAGGACGCTGACGTTCGGTACGCCGTTCTGCGCTGCCTTCATCCCCGATGTCCCGGACGCCTCCAGCGGTCGGCGGGGGTTGTTCAGCCACACATCCGTACCCTGGACGAGGAACCGCCCGACGCGCATGTTGTAGTCCTCGAGGATGTAGACCCGCCCGCGCAGCTGCGGCGAGCGCGAGCGCTGGAAGATCTCCTGGATCACGCGCTGGCCCGGCCGATCGGCCGGATGCGCCTTGCCGGCGAAGACGACCTGGATCGGCCGCTCGGGATCCCACAGCATCCGTGCCAGCCGGTCGATGTCGCTGAACAGGAGGCCGGCGCGCTTGTACGTCGCGAACCGGCGGGCGAAGCCGATCGTGAGGACATCCGGATCGAGCGCCGTCTCGAGCTCGGCGAGCACGGTCGGCGATTCGCCGTGGCGGGCGAACTGGCTGCGCAGCCGGCCGCGCGCGAAGTGGGCCAGCTCGCGCTTCTGACGGAGGTGCGCGTCCCACAGATCCTGACCCGGGATCCGGTCCACCCGCTCCCAGAAGCGGCCGCCGCGGCGGTTCGCGTCGAGGTCGTCCAGGTCGGCGCCAAGGCGCTCGAGCGGCTCGGCGATGGGGTCGCCGATCCACGTCGGCCCGTGGATGCCGTTCGTGATGCCGAGGATGGGCGACTCGACCACGGCCTCCCAGGTCGCGTTCGCGGTCTCTGCGTGCAGGTGGCTGACGGCGTTCGCGCCGCGGGTCAAGCGGAGCGAGAACGCCGTCATGTCGAACTGGCTCGTGTCGTGGTCCACGCCGAGCCCGAGCTGGAGCACGTCGTTGACGGGAACGCCGCCGGCCTCGAGGAGCGGCCCGGCGACGCGCCGCACGAGCTCGGCGTCGAAGCGCTCGTTGCCCGCGGACACCGGGGTGTGGATCGTGAAGACGCTGTCGCGGCGGACATCGCTCCACGCCTGGGGGAGCGACCGTCTGCTCGACACGTGCTCGCGTGCACGCTCGGCGAGGAGGAACGCCGAGTGGCCCTCGTTGAGGTGCCACACGGACGGCTCGAGCTGCAGCGCGCGGATGGCGCGGACGCCGCCGATGCCAAGCACGAGCTCCTGGTGGAGGCGCATCTCTCGGCCGCGGACGTACAGGATGTTCGTGATCGGCCGATCGGCGGCCGCGTTCTCGGCGATGTCGGTGTCGAGCAGGAGCACCGGCACGCGACCGACCTGCGCGACCCAGACGGCAGCGTGGAGGTCGCGCCCCGGCAGTTCGACGGTGACCGTGAGCGGCAGACCGGTCAGGTCCTGGACGCGCCCGAGCGGCAGCCGCGACAGGTCGTAGTCGGGGTAGTCGTGCTCCTGGTGGCCGTCGGCGTCGATCGTCTGGCGGAAGTAGCCCTTGCGATACAGCAGCCCGACGCCGACCGCCGGGAGCGCCATGTCGCTCGCCGACTTCATGTGGTCGCCGGCCAGGACGCCGAGGCCGCCGGAATAGATGCCGAGCGACTCGTGGAAGCCGTATTCGGCGCAGAAGTAGGCGATCGGGCCGGTCAGCCGGTTCGCGTACTTGCGCTGGAACCAGTGATCGGAGCCGTTCGACATGTACGCGTCGAACTCCGCGAGGACGTCGTGATACTCGGCCAGGAACTTCGCGTCGTCGAGCAGCCGCGACCAGTCCACGGCGCTGCTGATGACCGGGATGGGACTCCGATAGCGCGCCCAGCCGACCGAATCGATGCGATCGAACAGGCCTCGCGTCCGCGGATGCCACGCCCAGTGCAGGTTGTACGCGAGGCGCCGCAGCCCCTCGAGCCGGGGCGGCAACAAGAAGGTCGCCGCCGGGATCGACGGGATGCGGACTGGATCCATGAGGCGGCATCATACCCGGCCACGATCCGGCCGAGCTGTCTGCGGCCCAGCCCGACGGCGCCGTCGGAGCGGCGCGTACGATGCCGTCGATGCCGATCCGCGTGGCGATGATCTCGTCCGAATGCGAGCCGTGGGCGAAGACGGGCGGTCTGGCCGATGTCGTCGATGCTCTCGCGCGAGCTCTCGAGGTCGTCGACGGCGCCGCGATCGACGGCCGCGTGGACGTCTTCCTGCCGCGCTATCGCGGCGTCCCCGAACCCGATCCCGCGCGCATCGAGCGCACGACGGTCCTCCGCGTGCCGGACCCGATGACGCCCTCCGGAAACAGCTCGGTGACGGTCATCGACGTCGCCGCCGACGGCTACCGGCTTCGCCTCGTCGACCATCCCGCCGCGTTCGATCGCGACGGCTACTACGGCGACGGGGCCGGCGACTACCCCGACAACGCATGGCGGTTCGGTCTGTTCTGCCGGACGGCGCTCGAGGCCCTGCGCGCCGACGTCCGCCCACTCGACGTCCTGCACCTGCACGACTGGCACACGGGACCGGCCGCCATCTACCGCGACGAGCGCTACGCCGACGATCCGATCATCGGCGGGGCGGCGATCCTGATCACCCTCCACAACCTCGCGTATCACGGCTGGACTCCGCGTTCTGCCGTGCGTCAGCTCGGCCTCGCCCCCGGCGACGGCGTCGTCCCCCTCAAGGCGGACGGCATCGACTTGCTCCTTGCGGGGATCGAACGCGCCGAGCTCGTCAACACGGTGTCACCCGGCTTCGCCGCGGAGGCGTTGACGCCGGAGTTCGGGATGGGGCTCGATGGGGCGCTCCGGGCCAAGGGCGACCGGTTCCTCGGGATCCTCAATGGCCTCGATACGACCGTCTGGGACCCTGCGGCCGACGCCGACATCGCGGCACCCTTCTCAGCCGAGGACCGCACCGGCAAGGCGGCATGTCGGGCGGACCTGCTGGACACCCTGGGGCTCGACGCTCGCGATGAGGGCCCGGTCATCGGGATGATCGGCCGGCTCGACCCGCAGAAGGGCTTCGACCTTCTCGCCGGCGCATCACCGACACTGCTCGAGCGCGGCGTCCGGCTGGTCGTCCAGGGAAGCGGGCCGGCGAGCCTCGCCGATCCGTTCCGCGTCCTGGCCGAGGCGCACCCGCGGAAGATCGCCTTCATCGAGCGGTTCGACCGTGTCATGGCGCGC
Organism: Chloroflexota bacterium; assembly: GCA_045804485.1. Lineage (GTDB taxonomy): Bacteria > Chloroflexota > Limnocylindria > Limnocylindrales > CSP1-4 > SPCO01. The sequence goes on along the minus strand of JBJMNA010000280.1, from coordinate 7,327 downwards.
AAGATCTACGCGGGTGCCGACTTCTTCGCGATGCCCTCGCGGTTCGAGCCGTGCGGACAGGGCCAGATGATCGCGCTGCGGTACGGGACGCCGCCGATCGTCCATCGCGTCGGCGGGCTCGCCGACACCGTGATCGACGAGGTTGCGACACCAGGCGGCGGGACCGGCTTCACGTTCAGTGACGGTTCCGTGGCCGGACTGCTGGCGGCCTGTGCTGCTGCCGTCGCCATGCGCGACCGCGGCGGACCCGCCTGGGAGAGCCTTCTCGACCGCGGGATGGCCGTCGATTTCGACTGGGTGACGGGGTCGGCGCCACGCTACGTCGGGGCGTACGGCCGCGCGGTGGACATCCGGCGCGCGACCGCCTGACGCGGCAGGGAGTCGGTCAGCGAGCGAGGATCGCCAGGAGCGCCGCCGTCGTCTCGGCGGCGTGCGTGCGCTGCGGCGCGTGCGGAGCGCCGGGCATCGTGACGACGTGGTCCTTGCCGATCCTCGCCTCGAAGGCCGGCAGCGCCGCGTCGGGCAGCAACCCGCCGGCCATCGGATCGGCGCGGACGAGCCAGATCGGGACGCCGTCGGCGGCCGGGTCCGAGATGTCAGCGAGACCGCCGTCCCAGTCGCCGTTCTCGAGCACCACGGCCCGCGCAGCCTCCATATCGAGCTCGACGATCGCTTCGGCCTTCGCGCGGACATCGGCGAGCGGCCAGTCGGGGTTCGTCCGTCCGATCTCCCGCACCGCGGTCTGGAGGTCCGGGTACGAGACCTCGGATGGGTCGGACGCAAGCTGGGCGATCAGCGCGTACGGGATCGCTGGTGGGTCGAGCAGGACGAGCGTGGCGGGCCGGACCCCCGCCACCGGCAGAGCAGCCGCCGTCATGGCGCCCCAGCTGTGCCCCACGATGTCAACCTCCGGCACGTCCAGCCCAGCGGCCCGGATCCAGGCCGCGACGTCGGCCGCGTTGTCGCGGAACCGGTGATGCCCCGCCCAGTGCCCGGTCCGCCCATGGCCCGGCAGGTCTACGGCGACGACGCGCCGACCGGACGCCGCGAGCGCGGGCCCCACACGCCACCAGATCCGAGCCGACGCGGTGATGCCGTGGATCAGCACGAGCGGTGGATCCGCCCGGTCTCCCCAGCTCAGCGCGGAGAACGGGATGCCGGCCGCCTCGATCACCGACTCGGCCCCCGGATCGACGGCATCGGCTGAGGCCGCGAGGACGGCCACGACGGCGGGCTCTAGGTCGGGCATCCCCGGACGGTACCAGCCACGGCCCGCCGAACGACGCACATGCGGGTCAGTGACCGCTACGATGGATGCTCAGGCGAGGCCGGATCCGGCCGCCGCAGGCGGAGGCACGCATGGCCAAGCAGTTCGTCGTCCAGCTGAAGAACGAGCCTGGTGCGATGGCGAGCCTTGCCGAGGCGCTTGCGGCCAGCGGCGTGGACCTCCGCGCCATCGGTGGCGGGAGCATGGGCGACAGCGGCCACGTGATCATGACCACCGCGGACGACGACGCGGCGGCGGCCGTCCTCGACGAAAAGGGCTACACCTACATCGAGGGCGAAGCGATCCTGGCCGAGGTGGACGACCGACCGGGCGGGATGGCGCGCCTCGCACGCGAGCTGGCAGACGCCGGCGTGAACATCTATGGGCACCTGTTCCTCGGCCGATGGGGTGACTCAGCGACGTTCACCTTCGTGGTGGACGACCCCGAGAAGGCGCGCCCGATCCTCGAACGCAAGGACGTCTGAACCCGCCCATCCCGGTTTTCGGCTATGCTCGCCGCCGTCGTGCTCGATGGGCGCTCCGGTCAGCGCCCCGGCCCACAACCGTTTCGACCCCGATCCACGTCACACCTAGCGCCCTGACCGGGCCCCGCTCAGGCGGGAGGGCCCCATCAGGAGCAGCTTCCTCATGTCATTCGATCGCCTCGGGCTGTCGCCCGAGCTCATTCGCGCCGTCGCCCACGAGGGCTATACCGAACCCACCCCCGTCCAGGCACAGGCCATCCCGCTCGTTCTGGCCGGACGTGACGTCCTTGCCGGCGCGCAGACCGGCACGGGCAAGACGGCAGCGTTCGTGCTGCCGATGCTGCAGCGCCTTCACGCTTCGCGGCCAGCCGGCGGTCCGCGGGCCATCCGCGCGCTGATCCTCACGCCGACCCGCGAGCTCGCGCTCCAGGTCGAGGAGAGCGTCCGGACCTATGGCGCGCAGAACCCGATCCGCTCGACCACGATCTATGGAGGCGTCGGCTTCGACCCGCAGGTGCGCGCGCTCCGCGCGGGGCCCGAGATCGTCGTCGCCACCCCTGGCCGCCTGCTCGATCATCTCGGTCAGCGGACGATCGACCTGTCGCGGGTCGAGATCCTCGTCCTCGACGAGGCCGACCGGATGCTCGACATGGGCTTCATCCGCGACATCCGCAAGATCCTCGCCGTCCTGCCCGCGCGCCGCCAGAACCTGCTGTTCTCCGCCACCTTCTCGGACGAGATCCGGCGCCTCGCCGGCGACCTGTTGACCGATCCTGCATCGGTCCAGGTCACCCCGCGCAACACGCCGACCGAGCTCGTCACCCAGGTCGTTCACATGGTCGACCGCGAACGGAAGCGCGAGCTGCTCAGCCACCTGATCACGACCGGCCGGATCGACCAGGCGCTCGTCTTCACCCGCACGAAGCACGGTGCGAACCGGTTGGCGCAACAGCTGGAGAAGGACGGCATCCGGGCGACCGCGATCCACGGCAACAAGAGCCAGCCCCAGCGGGTCCGCGCCCTGGCCGACTTCAAGGCCGGACGCTTCGCGATCCTCGTCGCCACGGAAGTCGCTGCGCGGGGCCTCGACATCGAGGCGCTCCCGCACGTCGTGAACTTCGAGCTCCCGATGGTCCCCGAGGACTACGTCCACAGGATCGGCCGGACGGGGCGGGCGGGCGTCGACGGTGACGCCGTCTCGCTCGTGTGCGTCGACGAGCTAAAGCTGCTCAACGACATCGAGCGCGTCCTCGGACGCGGGATCCCGCGCGAGACGATCGCCGGATTCGAGCCCGACCCGCGGATCCGGCCCGAGCCCATCCTGCGCGGCGGTCTCGGCGGCACGAGGCCCTCGCGCGCGATGAGCGGCGCTGGCTCGCCGCGGCACGGCACCACGCCGCGCTCAGGCGGTCAGCCGAGGCCCGCGGGAGGGCCTCGCCCGGCCGGTCATCCGCGCCCGGTCGGGGCGCCACGGACCGGTGCTCCCGTCCAGGCCGGCGCGGCGTCGCCGCATCCGTCCGGCGGGCCCCGCCCGGCCGGCACCGGGTCGCGGTCGGGTGGGTCGCGCCCGGGCAACCGTGGCGCAGGATTCGCGGGTCCACGGCGACCCGGCCAGGCGATCGGCAACGGTCAGGGACCGCGCCAACACAACTCCGGCGCTCGGCCGGAACCGCGGCCGACGCACGGGCAGCACCGCGCGAGCGGTCCCGGCGCCGTCATGCCGGGCGAGCGCCTCGCGCGACAAGGCGGCAGACCGCAAGTCTGAGCACCACGCGCGCGTGGGGCCCAGACGGCGCCCCTGAGGCGGTGGCGCCCGCCGCGGTCATGACGCACAATCGGCCGCGATGCTCCTCCGGATCGTCCACGCGACGGACCCCCGGCCGGCCGACGCATCGGCGGGCGAGGCTGTCGCAAGGGCCACGCTGACCCCAGACCTCGACCGTGACCGCCTTTCTCGGACCGCGGCCCGGATCAAAGGTCTCGAAACGCTCATCCTCGGCTGGCCGCCGAACGAAAGCGGCGTCCCCGCGGGCTGTCCGTCCGTCATCGTCCTGTCCTGGGTCGATGTCTCATCGATGCTCACGGCTGCCGGTGCCAACGACGACGCTTTCCTCCGCGACCGGCTCGGACTCGATGTCGTCGTGACCGGCGCCGAGTCCTTCGAGCTCACGAGCCGGACCTTCGGCGCGCTCCCTGCCACATCGTCCCTTCTGCGCATCCTCAGCCTTCGGGTTCGTTCGCCCGGCGATGCCGAGCTGTTCGACCGCCTCCGCAATGTCCAGGAGCGGCTGACGGGACTGGGCCTCGTCGCGTCCCAGGTCGCCCGCCGCGTGACGCCCGAGGGCATCGAAGCGGTCGTCGTCGGCCTGTGGCGGGATCAGGCCGCGATCGACGAGGCGACCCGCGGCGAACTCGATCGCCCGGCGTTCGCTGACGAGATCGAACCCTGGATCGAGTCCGCGACGGTCACGCCATATCGCGCGATCGAGATCGCGCCACACCTGCCGATGGGCTCGGGTCCGCCGATCCTCGTCCTCGACGATGACGGGCGCGTCGTCGATCTGACACCGGCCGCTGCCGCCTCGCTCGGTCGGACCCAGGGCGAGGCGGTCGGCCTGACGATCTTCGAGGTGACCGGCGGCGTCGACGGCTGGCTGTCGCTGCTCGCCAGCGACGACCCTGATGACGAGGCCGGCCGCTCGGCGTCGCCATTGGTGTCCGGGACGGTCCGGATCCACTGGCGGCTCCGGCGGCACGTCCCCGTGGAACACCGTCACCTGCTCCTCGTCCGCCGCGAACACGAACCAGCGATCACCTCCGACGACATCGACGCGGCAGTCGCGGACGCATTCCCGCCGAGCTGAGCGGCGGCCCGGCGGGGGACTGGCACGTCCTTGTAACGGTGGCTCCGGAGCCGCCCGTGACCGCCTGACCCCCGTGTCCGTCAGCCTGAAAACGCCCGCGTCCGCGAGGTCCCACGACAGTCCAGGAGGTAGTCCATGTCCAGGTTCGAAGAATCGATCACGGTCGCGGCCCCGGTTCGGGTCGCGTACGACCAATGGACCCAGTTCGAGGACTTCCCGAAGTTCATGGAAGGCGTCGAACGGGTCGAGCAGCTCGACGACAAGCGGCTCCGGTGGACCGCGAACATCGCCGGCCAGACCAAGGAATGGATGGCCGAGATCGTCGACCAGACGCCGGATACGCGCGTTGCGTGGAAGAGCACCGACGGCGCCGAGAACGCCGGTGCGGTGACCTTCCGTCCGATCGGTGCCAACGAGACCGAGATCACGCTCCGCATCGATGCCGAGCCGGACGGGATCGTCGAGAGCACGGGCGACGCGCTCGGGTTCCCGAAGCGCCGCGTCCGCGCCGACCTCGAGCGCTTCAAGGAGCACATCGAGCGCGAGGGCGGCAACGGGAAGGGTTGGCGTGGCGAGATCCATGGCGAGCAAGTCCAGCCGGACCCCGTCGAGACCCGCAGCCGCTGAGGCCACGGGTCCGGCGAACCCGCCGCGGGAACGCCTTCGGGCGTATCGCTCGAAGCGCGATTTCGGGGTCACTCCCGAACCCAGCGGCGATGAGACCTCGGAGCGCCCGGTCGCGAGTCCAACCGCGACCGGGCGTTTCGTCGTCCAACGCCATCGCGCGACGGCGCTTCACTACGACTTTCGCCTGGAGGTCGATGGGGTCCTCGCGTCGTGGGCGGTCCCACGCGGGCCGACGCTCGACCCCGGCCAGCGCCGTCTCGCCGTCAGGGTGGAGGACCATCCGCTCGGCTACTTCGCGTTCGAGGGAGTCATCCCAGCACACGAATATGGAGGCGGCGACGTCATCGTGTGGGACTGGGGTACCTATCGGGCCTCCGACGACACGCCCGATGCGGCGCAGGCGGTCGACGCCGGGGAATTCAAGTTCGAGCTCGATGGCGAGAAGCTCCACGGCGCGTTCGTGCTGGTCCGGACGGCCGGTTTCGGTCGGTACCGGGCTCGCCCGGATGGCAGCCGCGCGAAGTGGCTGCTGATCCATCGTCGCGATGACGACGCCGTTCCTGGCTGGGACGCCGAGGACGAGCCGTACAGCGTCAAGAGCGGCCGGACGAACGATGAGGTCGCGACGCGCCGGCGCGGTCGACCCACTGCCAGACGGCTGTAACGACCGGGGCACCAACAGCGACCATCGCGTGCCGACTCGGCACCTACCGTCCAGCGCACGACCCAGCCCCATGCCCAAGGAGGCCGCCCGTGGACGCCATCGCGATGCTCAAGGAAGATCACGACAAGGTGAAGCGTCTGCTCACCGAGCTCGAATCGACGACGGAACGTGGCGTCAAGACACGCGGCGAGCTGTTCGCCACGATCAAGGGTGAGCTGACCGTCCACGAGATCATCGAGGAGGAGATCTTCTACCCCGAGCTCAAGGCGCACCCGAAGGCGAAGGACATCGTCCTCGAGGGATACCAGGAGCACCACGTCGTCGACCTGCTGATGGGCGAGCTCGAATCGCTCGACGTGGCGGACGAGACGTGGGGCGCGAAGGCGACCGTGATGAAGGAGAACGTCGAGCATCACATCGAAGAGGAGGAGGGCGAGATGTTCCAGGCCGCCCGCCAGGTCTTCGACCGCGCGGAGCTCGACGACCTCGGTCAGCGCATGGCGACCCGCAAGGAGTCGGCCAAGGCGGAGCTGAACATCCCCTGACGCGGGGAGGAGGCTGAGCCACGGCGCTCCATCTCGGGACATCGGGGTTCCTGTACGAGCACTGGCGCGGCCGGTTCTATCCGCCGTCCGCGCGCGGTTCTGAGCTCGAGTTCTATGCCGAGCGGTTCGACACCGTCGAGCTCAACGTCACGTTCTACCGGATGCCGTCGAGCGCGACGTTCCGGGCCTGGGCGCGGCGCGTGCCCGCTCATTTCACCTTCGCGGTCAAGGCGAGTCGCTACCTGACCCATCTGCGACGCCTTGACGAGCCCCGGGAGCCGGTGGCGTTCCTCATGGAACGGGCGAGCGAGCTCGGGCCGCACCTCGGGCCCGTGCTCCTGCAGCTCCCGCCGGACATGCCCATCGAGCTCGAGCGCCTCGCCCGGACGCTCGAGGCGTTTCCGCGCTCGATCCAGGTCGCCGTCGAGCCGCGACACGATTCCTGGTACACGGACGAGTTCCGGTCGCTCTTGACCGAACGCGGCGCGGCGCTGTGTCTGGCCGACCGTCGTCGGCCTCTGATGCCGGAGTGGAGGACCGCCGACTGGGCGTACCTGCGGTTCCATGGCGGCCGCGCACAGCCGCCCTCGTGCTACGGCGAACGAGCGCTCGAGACGTGGGCCGACCGGATCCGCGACCTCTGGGGGCCGAACCCGTCGGGCTACGCCTACTTCAACAACGACTTCAACGGCTGCGCCCTTCGAGACGCGGCGGTCCTGGGCCGGCATCTCGAGGCGGGTCACGTCTCGATCGGGCGGCGTCCGGAGTTCACGGACGATGTGCTGATCGCGCCCACGCGCGCGAGGTAACGCGGCGGCGGCACGTTCCGCGAGCGGCGGAAAAACTCTTGACAGGATATCTGTGACCTACTACCT
>JBJMNA010000279.1:0-2863 GCA_045804485.1 Chloroflexota bacterium | reverse complement strand
GTCAGCGCCTCGTCCTCCAGGATTTCGCGGCCGGCCTCCGCAAGCGCCGCCACGTCGATCCCGGCCAGCCGGCGAGCGAACGCGTTCGACGCGAACGCCCGGGCGAGCACGCGTCCGGTCCATCCGCGGAGGGTGACCGCATCGCGCGCCGTCACGAGATGGATCGTCGAGCGCATCAGGGACATCCGAACCGCGCGGCGATCCTCGACCGCCGCCCCGAGCTCGTCCGGGTCGAAGTCCGTCAGCCGCGACCACAGCCCGACGTACGGCGCCAAGGGCGCCTGTCCCTGCATCCCGACGAGGTGCTCGACTTCGTCAAGCGGGGCGGACGGCACTCGCGCGAGCAGGTGCTGCCGCGCGAGGAGGGCACGGTTGAGCGCGCGCGGTCCAAGAACGTTCAATCCTGATCCAGCCGCTCCACGACCTTGAACCGCTGGAGGACAACGAGCGTGTCGTCGTCGATCGTGAAGTCGGCCCCGATCCGCGCACGCAGATCATCGATGTAGCCGTTCCAGAAACGCTCGTGCGCGACGCGGAACTCGGCCGCGTTCCCGTAGCCCTCGCCCTCGTCGATGGCGTGTTGGTCATCGACGTCGGCGAGTCGGACGACGCGGCTCGAGACGGTCTCGATGATCGCGACCGGGCGGTCGTCCGAATCCAGCAGGATCTCGTGTCCCCCGGGGGCTGACACCGCGTCGCCGTCGGCCTCGTACTCAGCGAAGAGGCCTGCCGTCGTCGTCTTGGTTCCGGCCAGGGCAAGGGCCGTCAGTTCATCCCGAAGCGGCCCCGGGAACGCGAAGCCCCAGGCATCGAGGTCGCCGTCGACGTCTCGGTCCGCCATCAGACGAAGAGTATGGCCTCGGACGCGATACGTGATCGGGCGCCAGGATCGGTCGCCTTGATACTCCTGGAGGGTATTGACAAAGGGGTTGACAAAGCCCGCCCTCAGGCGGATACTTCTGATCAACAGGGCTTGTCAAGACTTGACAGGCCCACAGCCATGTCCAGCACCTGGAGGCGCCGTTTGGCGGTCGGTGTCGCAGCCGAAGTGAAGAACAAGCTCTCGGTCGTCGAGGTCGTCGGCGAGACCGTGAGCCTGAAGAAGGCGGGTACCACCTACAAGGGTCTCTGCCCGTTCCACGGCGAGAAGACACCGTCGTTCGTCGTCACCCCTCAGCGGGAGACGTGGCACTGCTTCGGGTGCGGACTCGGGGGCGACATCTTCAGCTTCGTCATGCAGCGCGACAGCGTCACGTTCCCGGAGGCGCTCCGGACCCTGGCGCAGCGGGCCGGCGTCGAGATCGACGAGCGGAGCCAGCGCGAGGACGCACACAAGGCGCGCCTCCGTTCGGTCCTCGATAGCGCGATAGCGTTCTATCACGCGGTCCTGACCGGCTCGAACACGGGTGCGCCAGCCCTGGAGTACCTCCGCGGTCGGGGCTTCAGCGACGAAACCATCGAGACCTACCAGATCGGATGGGCGCCATCGGGCTGGGACCAGATGACGCGGACGCTCGGGACGAAGCGCGACGTCCGGCCGGACGAGCTCGTCGAGGTCGGCCTCGCGTCCCCGCGGCAGAACGGCCGGGGCGGTGTCTACGACAAGTTCCGGGCCCGCGTCACGTTCCCGATCCGTGACCAGAACGGCCATGCCGTGGGTCTCGGCGGTCGCCTGCTCGAAGGCGACGGCCCGAAGTACCTGAACTCCCCGGCGACGCCGCTCTTCGACAAGAGCCGGACGCTCTATCTGATCGACAAGGCGAAGGGACCCATCCGGAAGTCGGGCCAGGCCGTCATCGTCGAGGGCTACACGGACGCCCTCATGGCGCATCAGGCGGGCTTCGAGAACGTCGTCGCCTCTCTCGGGACGGCGCTCACACCGGGCCAGGTCGCGCTGCTCACGCGCTATGCGACCCGGATCGTCCTCGCGTATGACGTGGACGCGGCGGGTGACAAGGCCGGCGGGGTCGGGATGAGCGCGCTCGTCGGGCTCATCGGCGAGCTCCAGCGGGACACCTCGGGCGTGAAGCTCGAGGACGTTCGCGTTGCCCGGCTGCCGGATGGAAAGGATCCCGACGAGGTCGTGCGCGAGGCGCCGGCCGGTTGGGAGGCGGCGATCGCCAAGGCCAAGCCGCTCGTCGAGTACCTGATCGACCACCACCGCGACTTGTTCGACCTCAAGACGAGCTCCGGGAGGATCGGATTCGTCGAAGCGGTGATACCCGCCATCCGCGAGATCGCGGATCCGCTCCGGCGGGACGAAGCGATCGGCCAGGTGCGGTTGGCGTCGGGCGTCGAGGATCGTGTCCTCCGCCAGGTCCTCGAGCGTCCCGCCAGGAACCCGATCGGTCCGGGATCGCAGACGCGAATCACGGCGAGCGCCGTCCTCGCGTCGCCCGACGCGCTGCCCGTCCACGACATCCTGCGCGCGATCACGCCAGTCGAGTCCGAGTTGCTCCGACTGCTCCTGCTGCTCCCTGATCAGCAGGTTCGCGTGACCGAGGAGGTCGGTCCGGATCAGCTCCCGAGCACGGTCGCGCGCGAGCTGTTCCGGGCGATTGCCCTCCAGCGGGCGGCGAACGACCAGGGCGTCCACCCGCCATTCGACGCGGCGGCCCTGTTGCTCGCGCTCGACGATGAAACGGCAGCGCTCGCGAGGGCGTTGTATGCCAAGGCGGGCCCAGACCCGCGCGGGCTTGCCCCGGCGCAGCTCGACTATGAGATCACCCGACTCATCCTCGAGCTCGAGGACGACCAGCTGCGCGAACGCAGCGACTACAACGAGGCCGCCCAGGGGGAGGCCGAACGCGAAGGCGACCGTGATGCCATCACTCGCCTGATGCTCGAACGACGTCAGATCAAT
>JBJMNA010000278.1:0-11130 GCA_045804485.1 Chloroflexota bacterium | reverse complement strand
GGTCTCGGCCGGTCTCGACCTGCTCGGCGAGAACCGCGTGCAGGAGGCGGCCGGCAAGGCGCCCGAGGTCCCGGGCGCGCGCTGGCAGCTGGTGGGCCCGCTCCAGTCCAACAAGGCGCGCCGGGCTCTCGAGGTGTTCGAGGCGATCCAGTCCGTCGATTCGGTGGATCTGGCGAGCAGGCTCGACCGGCTGGTTCCGCAGGTGCGGCCGGGACGTCGGTATCCCGTCCTGCTCCAGGTCAACGTCGATCTCGATCCCGCCAAGGCGGGTTTCGCCCCTGCCGATCTCGACGGCGCGCTCCAGTCACTCGTCGACCTGCCGAATCTCGCCATCGGCGGGCTGATGACGGTCGGGCGGCTGACCGCAGACCCCGCCGATGCGCGGCGCACCTTCCGCGAGCTCCGCGCGACCTCCGAGCGCTGCCGCGCACGGTGGCCGGTTTTGGGCGCCGATCTGTCGATGGGGATGAGCGACGATTTCGAGGTCGCGATCGAGGAAGGCGCGACGATCGTCCGCGTCGGCCGAGCCCTGTTCGGCGAACGCGCACACGGCCATGGCGACGGGTCGCACACGCACGCCGAGGGCCGTTCGACGGGCTGATCGGGATCGACTGGTAGACTCCCGTCATGACCCGCGCGACCATCGTGTCCCGCTTCCGACGGCACGCCTTCTGAGACGTTGAGCCTCCCCAGCGTCCGCTTCGCCGTCCGGCTCACCCCGCGTTCCGCGGTCGAGCGCGTCGAGGGCGTGGTCGACGGGGTGCTCAAGATCAAGGTCATGGCGCCGGCTGTCGACGGGGCTGCGAACGCGGCGCTCCTGCGGGTGCTTGCGGATGAGCTGGGTGTCGCGCGGCGCGACCTCCAGATCGTGGCGGGTGCCGCCAGCCGCCAGAAGCTCGTCGTCGTCGACGGTGTGGACCCCGATGCCGTCGTTGCCCGGTGGCCCGGCCTGCGGGTATGATCGCGTCTCGTCCAGCGCGCTGAGCGCGCGGCGACCTCTCGGGCGATTGGCTCAGTCGGTTAGAGCGCACGGTTCACATCCGTGAGGTCACTGGTTCGAATCCAGTATCGCCCACCATCTCCTCGTTTCCGCCACACGCGGAGCAGCTGATTGGCACGCGGCGATCTGACGATCGACCAGATCATGGCCATCCTCCCCGTCACGGTCGGCCGGATCGATGAGCTGACCCGCGACCTCTCGCCAGCCGAGGCGCGACGGCGGCCCGACCCGGGTTCATGGTCGATCAACGACGTGCTGGCGCATCTGCGCGCGTGTCACGACGTCCTCGGCGGGAACATGCTCCGGATCGTCGCCGAGGACCGGCCGACGTGGCGCGCGATGAACCCGCGGACATGGATCAACCACACGGACTACCCCGAGTGGGAGTTCGCGGCGGCGCTCGCGGCGTTCACCGACCAGCGAGCGAGACTCCTCGCGACGCTCGAGGAGCTCACCCCCGACGCCTGAGACGAACGGCGAATGAGACCGGCTTGCCCGGTGGCCCGATCGAACGCGACGTCCGCTACTACGGCTCGTGGATGGCCGGGCACGAGCGTGCCCACACCGCGCACATCGGCCGCATCGCGGCAGTCGTGCGCGCATCCCGTGAAGGGGCGACCGGGAGCGCTCGCGTCTCGCCCTGAGGGAGTCGCCGATACGAGGCCGCGTCGTTGGCCTATCGTCGGCCGATGGCCGACTCGAACAGACCCGCTCGACGCCTCCTCACGCTCGGAGAAGCGCAGGAGATCGCCGAGGATCTGCGACACGACAGGCGCGCGCGGATCGAGGATGTCCGGTTCCCGGACGGGTTCGAGCTCCAGGTCGGCTCGCTGCACGCCGTCTGGTTCGCGAACTGCCACATCCGGCTGACCGTCGGCGGCGGGATGCTCCGCGGCGGGGTGATGGAGGACTGCCGCTTCGTCGACACGGAGCTCGACCGCCTGACCGTCGTCGGGGCGGAGATGCGCTCGAACACCTTCGAACGGGTGACAGTCGGGACGGAGGCGACGAGCACGATCGAGGACACGATGATCGAGGGAGGATCGCTCCGCGACTGCCGTTTGCAGGACGTCGAGTTCCGGAAGTCGACCTTGCGCGGCGTGTCGTTCGAGCGCGGCCGGCTCGAACGGGTCCGGTTCAGCGGCTGCACCTTGACCGAGACGCGGGTCGGCAGCTCGCTCCATGACGTGACGTTCGAGCAAAGCGGGTTCGAGGGGTCGGATCTCTCCGAGTCGGACGCGGTCGACGTCTCGTTCGATGCGTCGGCGTCGTGGGACCTCCGGTTACCCGAGCGGAGGACCAGCTTCTTCGTGACGCCAGCGGCGGTCGTCGAGGCCATCAGCGCAGCCGGCCTCGCCGCTAGTCGGCCCCGCGCGAAATTCGAGGACCGGCTCCGCGAGGTCGTCCGAGGCGGCCCTGACGCCGTCGCAATGTCCGAGCGCCTCTTGACGGCCGGCCTCGGCGCACGACCCGACGACGCCACGCGGCTGATCGACGCGCTGTTCGCCTTTCGTCTCGCTGCGCTCGGGGACGCCCACCGAGATGCAGCACCCGCCCGACGCTGACGACTCCTGTACTGTCGCCCGATGAGGGACACGGCCGAGGTGATCGTCGTCGGCGCGGGCGTCCAGGGTGCGAGTCTCGCGTTCCACCTCGCCGGTCGCGGCGTCTCCGTCCTGGTCCTCGAGCGAGAGACGGTCGCCGCCGGCGCGACGGGCCGGTCGTCGGGTTTCGTCCGGATGCACTACGACCTCGCGTCCGATGCAAGTCTCGCCTGGGCATCCTTCCCGTACTTCCGCGACTGGGCCGGGATCGTCGGGCACGGCGATTGTGGCTTCGTCAGGACGGGTTTCCTCCAGATCATGCCCGCTGACCTCGAGGCGAACGTCCGTGCCAACGTGGCCGTCCAACAGGCGATCGGCATCGAGACCGGGATGCTCACGCCTGACGAGGTCGCCCGACTCGTCCCGGGCGCCGTGGTGGATGACGTGACCGCCGCGATCTACGAGCCATCCTCCGGCTACGCCGACCCGTCCGGGACCGCGGCCGGCTTCCTCGCCGCGGCACGTGCGCGCGGCGCGCGCGTTGTCCAGGACTGCGCCGCGACCTCCGTCGTCGTCCATGGCGAGACAGTCGCGGGCGTCGAGACACAGCGCGGACGGTTCGACGCGCCCATCGTCGTCGACGTCGCCGGCGCATGGGCGGCGCCACTCGCGCTGACGGTCGGCGTCGAGATCCCCGTCGACACGTGGCGCCACGACACGGCCTACTTCGGGCTGCCGGACGGTCATGCCACCGACTTTCCGATCGTGATCGACGAGCTCAACGAGGTCTATTTCCGGCCCGAGGGCGGCGAGACGATGCTCGTCGGTCTCGAGGGCGGCAACGAGGTCGGTGGCTCGCCGGACCGCCCGCTGACGTCGCCGCGCCCGGACCTCGTGGAGGAGATGGTCCGGCGGGTCTGCGCGCGTGTCCCGTGGATGGCCGACGGCACGCTTCGAACGAGCCACGGAGGTCAGGATGGGATCACCCCGGACCAGCACGGGATCCTCGGCCAGGCCGGGCCCGACGGGTTCTATCTCGCCTGCGGGTTCTCGGGGACGGGGTTCAAGACGGCGCCTGCCGTGGGCCGTTGTCTTACCGAGCTGATCCTCGACGGCGCCGCGACGACAGTGGATATCAGCGGATATGCGCCCGACCGATTCGCCGCCGGCCGCCCGCTCGTCGCGGAGCACCCGTACCGGATGCTGTGGCATTGATGGACGCCTCGACCGCGACGCACGGAGCGCGCCGCAGCCGCATCGAGGGATCGTTCGCGCGCGAGGACGACTTCGGGGTCGCCCTGATCCTGATCCTCCTGACGATCGTCTTCTTCGCGGCGGCCGAGGGTGCGGTCGGTCAGCTCATCAGCGTCGTGCTCTCGAGTGGAACGCTCCTGTTCGTCCTCCACACCGCGGGCGCGAGGAAACGCGTATTCCGGATCGCCGCGATCGTCGTCATCGTGGCAGTCGTCGGCACGATCGTGACCGTCCTCGTCGGAGACGGGACGATGGGCCGGTCGGCGACGAGCGTCGTCGGCTTGCTGCTCGCCGTCGTCGCCCCGCTGGTCATCCTCCGCCGCATCATCCAGGCCAGCACGATCACCGTCCGTCTCGTGCTCGGCGCCCTGTCCATCTACCTGCTGTTCGGTCTGGCGTACTCGTACCTGTTCCCGCTCATCGCGATCCTCAGTGGGCAGCCGTACTTCGTCCAGACGGATGCCCCCGCGTCGATCGACTACGCCTACTTCAGCTATACGACGCTCGCGACGGTCGGTTACGGCGATTTCACTGCCGCGACGTCGATCGGCCGGATGATCTCGATCTCTGAGGCGCTCGTCGGTCAGCTGTTCCTGGTGTCGGCCGTGGCGCTTCTGGTGGGCAACATCGGGCGGACGTTGCGGCCGGCTCCCGAGGCGACCCCTGCGACGGCGGCGGAGCCGGACGCCCGGCCGCCGGTGGCCGCCGCTCCCGACGAGGTTGCTCCACCAGTTCACTGACCCGATAGCGCCCCGAGACCGCGCCCCGTTGGTCCGGTTCAGGGCGGTCCCCAGATCTTCGTCAGATCCCGCGCGGATCGGCGTCACGCGCCCGGTGGTCAGCGCGTCACACGAGAAACAGCACGCTCCTCCGCGTCGAAGCCCCCGGTTCCTCCCCCGGGGGCTTCTTCGTCTCCGCGGGTCGCGCGTCACACGGGCGCCGGTCCCTCGGCCGCAAGGCGGCGCAGCACGGCCGGCAGGATCCCGCCGCCCGCGTAGTACTCGACGTCGATCGGGCCGTCGAGGCGTGCGATGGCCGCGAACCGGCGTTGGGCCCCATCGTCAGAGGTGACTGTCACGGTCACCGTCTGCCTCGGGCTCGGGCCGTCCTCCAGCCCCGTCACTGTCAATCGCTCACGGCCCGTCAGTCCGAGCGACGCGGCGGAATCGCCCGCGGCGAACTGGAGCGGAAGGATGCCCATCCCGACAAGGTTCGACCGATGGATCCGCTCGTAGCTCTCGGCGAGGACCAGCCTGACGCCGAGGAGCGCGGGACCCTTCGCCGCCCAGTCGCGTGATGACCCCGAGCCGTACTCGCGCCCGGCGATGATCGCTGCGCCGACGCCCTCCTCGGCGTAGCGCATCGCGACGTCGAAGATGAAGCCCTCGTCGCCATCCGGAAGGTGGACCGTGTACGGACCTTCCTTGCCCTCGACAAGGCGGTTGCGGAGCCGGATGTTCGCGAACGTGCCGCGCATCATCACCTCGTGGTGTCCGCGCCGCGCGCCGTACGAGTTGAACTCGAGGGGCGGGATGCCGTGCTCCTGGAGCCACCGGCCGGCGGGTGACGACGGCGAGATCGACCCGGCAGGGGAGATGTGGTCGGTCGTGACCGAGTCGCCGAGAACGGCGAGGACGCGCAGATCGGTCAGTGCCGGCGTCGCTCCGGCACGCATCCCGACACGGTCGAGGAACGGCGGCTTGGCGACGTAGGTCGAGTCACCGTCCCAGGCATAGCGGTCGCCCGACGGGATCGGCAAGGCCCGCCAGCGGTCGTCGCCGTCGAAGACCGTCGCGTACGTTCGGCGGAAGAGCTCGGGGTCGATCGACGAACCGATGACGGAGCGGATCTCGTCCGGTGATGGCCAGATGTCGGCGAGGTAGACCGGACGACCATCGCGGTCGGTACCGAGCGGTTCGGTCGTCAGGTCGATGTCCACGCGGCCGGCCAACGCGAAGGCGACGACGAGGGGCGGCGAGGCGAGGTAGCTCGCGCGCGCCAGCGGATGGATCCGGCCTTCGAAGTTCCGGTTTCCCGAGAGCACCGCCGCGACGACGAGGTCGTTCGCCTCGATGGCAGCCGCCACTGCGTCGTCGAGCGGGCCCGAGTTCCCGATGCAGGTGGTGCAGCCGTAGCCCGCGAGCGCGAATCCGAGCGCCTCGAGCGGCGCCATCAGACCGGCGGCCTCGAGGTAGCCGGTGACCGCGCGTGAGCCCGGCGCGAGCGAGGTCTTGACGGTCGGGCCGACCGCGAGTCCACGGCCGACCGCGTTCCGTGCCAGAAGCCCGGCCCCGACCATGACCGTCGGGTTCGACGTGTTCGTGCACGAGGTGATCGCGGCGATCGCGACCGACCCGGTCCGGATGTCGACCGTCGTCCCGCCGACCTCGATGGTCACCGGCCGGTAGGCGCGCGCGTCGACAGGAGGAGCGTCGGGAACGACGGGGTCCGCCGGCGGCGCGGGGTCCGGCTGCGCCGAGGCCGATGCGAACGCTGCCGGGTCCGAAGCCGGGAAGGATTCCGCCGATGCCTCCTCGACGACACCGTCCCCCGGGATCGGCTCCTCGCCGCCGAGGTCGGCGACGCTCGTCTCGAGGCCGGTCGGGAAGTTCGACCGAAAGTTCTCGCGCAGCGTCTCCAGGGGGACTCGGTCCTGGGGCCGCCTCGGACCGGCGACCGACGGCGTGACGTCGCCGAGGTCGAGCTCGAGCAGCTCGTCGAAGACGGGGCCATCGCCCGGCTCGCGCCACAGCCCCTGTTCCTTGGCATATCGCTCCACGAGCGCGACCCGGTCGGCTGACCGGCCGGTCAGGCGGAGGTAGGCGAGCGTCTCGTCGTCGATCGGGAAGAGCGTCGACGTCGCCCCGAACTCGGGGCTCATGTTGCTGATGGTCGTCCGGTCGGCGAGGGCCAGCGTCGCCAGCCCGTCCCCGGCGAACTCGACGAACGACCCGACGACGCCATGCGCGCGGAGCATCTCGGTCACGACGAGGACCAGGTCGGTCGCCGTCGAACCGCGGGGTAGGGCGCCGCGGAGCCGGACCCCAACGACGTGCGGCATCGGCTGGTAGAGCGGTTGTCCGAGGAGGACGGCCTCGGCCTCGATGCCGCCGACGCCGTAGCCGAGCACGCCAAGCCCGTTGACCATCGTCGTATGCGAATCGGTCCCGACGACCGTGTCCGGGAAGGCGATGCCGTCGCGGTCGGCGATGACCGTGGCAAGGAACTCGAGGTTGACCTGGTGGATGATGCCGGTCCCCGGTGGCACGACCCGCAGGTCCCGGAAGGCGGTCTGTGCCCAGCGCAGCAACTGGTAGCGCTCGCCGTTGCGCTCGTATTCCCGCTCGACGTTGTAGGCGAACGCCCCGCGCGTCCCGAACTGGTCGATCTGGACGGAGTGGTCGATGACGAGGTCGGCAGGCACGAGCGGGTTGACGAGATCCGGGTCGCCGCCGAGGTCGGCCATCGCATCGCGCATCACCGCGAGGTCGACGATGGCCGGCACGCCCGTGAAGTCCTGGAGCAGGACGCGGGCGGGCATGAACGGGATCTCCGCCTCTGCGGCTTCCCCCGGCCGCCAGGAAAGGAGCGTGTCGACATCGTCGGGGCGGACCATCGGGCCGCCCGCGTTGCGCAGCAGGTTCTCGAGCAGGATCTTGATCGTCACCGGCAGCCTGGCGAGGTCGACCCGACCGGCGAGCACATCCAGCCGGTAGAGATCGGGGAGCCCAGGTCCGAGCGGCGCACGCGCGCCGAAGGCATCGGGACGGGCGGGTGGGGTCGTCATGACGCGCCTCCTTCATCGACCGCGCTCTCGCGCGGGGTCAGTCGGCGCCGGGCGGGTGCGCCCGCCCCGGGTCGAAGTCGCGGCCAGTATACGCCTGCCTCCTGGCCGGTCTCCCGTGGCGGCCGACCCGGTGGCTACACTCGACGGGTGCTGCACCGCTGGCTCGGACGAGATCGGACGTCCACCCTCGATCCCGCTCCATGAGGGCCTGGGGCGACCTGCCGGGCGACGACCCGGAACGCGACCGGGCGGAGACGGAGGCCGAGATCCAGGCGGCCGGCATCGACCTGGATCCGGCACCACCCGGCTCCCACCGTCACGGTGACGAGACCCATCCGAGCGATCACGCCCATCCGCACCTCCATTCGCGGCCGGGCGAGCCGCCGGTGATCGGGATCGTGGGTGCCGGGGCCGTCGGGACGGCGCTCGGCGTCGCGCTCGATCGGGGTGGCTGGCCGGTCCACGCGGTCGCGAGCCGCGATCCCGGCCGCCGCGAGCGGTTCCGCTCGCTCGTCGAGGTGACGCGCGTCTTCGCCGACCCGGAGCCGATCCTCGACGAGGTCGAGCTGATCATCCTCGCCGTGCCGGACGACGCAGTGGGACCGCTGGCGCGATCACTTCGGATGTACAGCGGGCAGGCGATGGTCCACACCAGCGGGGCGCTCGGCGCTGACGTCCTCACTCCCGCGATGGCGGCTGGGACCCAGATCGGGGCGTTCCACCCCCTCGTGGCCTTCGCGGACACGGAACGTGCGGTCGCCGCACTCCGAGGGGCGACGGTCGCCATCGAGGGCGACGACCAGCTCGCGTCGCTGCTCGCCGACATGGCGGATGTCATCGGCGCGATCCCGGTCCGGCTCGCTCCCGGATCGAAGGCTGCGTACCATGCGGCGGCCGTCCTCGCCGCCGGCGGGTTCGTCGCATTGCTCGACGCCATCGCGGAGCTCGGACGGGTCGCGGGACTCGACGAGGCCGGCTCGCTCGCGATCTACGGCCCGTTGATCGAGGGAACGCTCGGGAACGCCCGCGCGCTCGGGATCAGGGCCGCGCTCACGGGCCCGATGACCCGCGGCGACGTCGGCACGCTCCGGTCACATCTCGACACGCTGCAACTCCATGCACCGGCGGTGCTGGACCTCTATGTCGCCGCTGCGGTCCGGGAGGTGGCACTGGCCGAGAGCCGGGGCGCGCTGGCACCGGAGGACGCGACGAAGATGCGCGCGGTGCTCGTCGCGGCCTTGCGCGGCGGGCCCGAACCGGTACCATAGCCTCCCATGGACCACAGCATCGCGGCGAAGTACGCGGCCCGGCCGGCTGCGCGATTCGTCCGTCCGTCCACCCGCGTCCGAGAACGCCGCCTCGGCCTTCGTCCGTCCGGCACGTTCCAGGCGCCCGGCACGCGAACGACCGTCCTGCGCGGTCAGGAGATCGCGTCGCGCGCTCGCCTGCGAGCCGCCTGGCGCGCCATCCATCCAGCCGCCGTCCGACGGATGGCCAGCGGGCGTCCGCGACCGGCCGTCACGATGGAGTGGGCGAGGTCCGGCGGCGCCGGGTCCGCCCGCCGCCGGGGCGCGGCGTCGGCGCCGTGGCGCGGCTGAGGACCGCGACCGCCACCTCTGCCGGCGGCATCGTCGTCCGCTACGAACGAGGTCAGCCACAGTTCGTCGTCGGCAGTCGACGCCGCGAGCGGGACGGTCGGACCTGGACACTCCCCAAGGGGACACCGAACGCCGGCGAGACACGCGAGCAGACGGCCCTGCGCGAAGTCCAGGAAGAGACCGGACTTGCCGTCCGGATCACCGGCGTCCTCGATTCGATCGAATACTGGTTCGTCCAGTCGGGGACCCGGATCCACAAGACCGTCCACTATTTCCTGATGGAGCCGATCGGCGGCGACCTCGACGCCCACGACCACGAGTTCGACGAGGTCCGCTGGATCGGCTTCGACAGCGCTGCGACGATGCTGACGTTCGAGACCGAACGGACACTGGTGGCGAAGGTCGCGCGAGCGCTCACGCGGACCGATCCGACCGAGGCGGCCTCGTGACGGAGCCGGTCGAGGCGCCGGTCCATCTCACGCCGCTCACCGAGGCCCATCGCGAGCTCGGCGCGCGGCTGATCGAGTTCGGCGGCTGGCTGATGCCGGTCCAGTACAGCTCGATCATCGAGGAGCATCGGACGGTGAGGCAGCGGGTCGGGCTGTTCGACCTGTCGCACATGGGCGAGCTGTACGTCGAGGGTCCCGAGGCGGGCGCGGCGCTGGCCGCGGCGCTCGTCAGCGACCCGCCGAGCCTCGCGATCGGCCGCGCGCACTACTCGATGATGTGCACGGAGACCGGCGGCATCATCGACGACCTCATCGTCTACCGGCTGGGTGAGACGCGGTTCCTCGTCGTCGCCAACGCGGGCAACGCCGCGGTGGTCTCCGATGCGCTGGCCGAGCGTCTCGCCGGCGCGCGCGCGATCCTTGACGACCGGTCGCTCGCGACGGGCCTGCTCGCGGTCCAGGGTCCGGCCGCTGCCGAGGTCCTCGCCCCCCTCACCGACGTCGACCTGTCCAGCCTCCGCTACTACGCCGCAACCGAGGGCACCGTCGCCGGCATCCCGGGCCTCGTCGCGCGGACCGGATACACGGGCGAGGACGGCTTCGAGGTCTTCGTCGATTCGGACAGGACGCAACCGCTGTGGGACTCGCTCCTCGCGGCCGTGCGCGCCGCAGGTGGCGCACCGATCGGGCTCGGTGCTCGCGACACCCTCCGGCTCGAAGCCGGCATGCCGCTGTACGGCAACGAGCTCGATCTCGGGACGAACCCCTACGAGGCGGGACTCGGTCGTGTCGTGAAGCTCGCAAAGGACGGCGACTTCGTCGGCCGTGCCGTCCTCGAGAAGGTCGCGCGTGACGGCCCGGCCAAGAGCCTCGTCGGCATCGTCGTCGAGGGACGCGGGATCGCCCGTCACGGCCACCCCGTGTGGATCGGTGACCGCCGGACCGGGGTGGTGACGAGCGGGACGCAGTCGCCGACGCTCGGCGTTCCGATCGCGATGGCCTACGTCGCACCCGCGGACGCCGAGCCGGGTACCGTTGTCGACATCGAGATCCGCGAGGCGCGGGTCCCGGCACGGGTGGTGTCCCTGCCGTTCTACAGGAGGAGCAGCTGATCCGATGGTGCCCACCGACCTCCATTACACGAACGATCACGAGTGGGTCCGCGTCGAGGGTGACGAGGCGACGATCGGCATCACCGCCTATGCCGCAGACCAGCTCGGTGACATCGTCTTCGTCGAGCTTCCCGAGACGGGTCGGGCGGTTGCGCAGGCCGGCGCATTCGGCGTGGTCGAGTCGGTCAAGGCCGTCAGCGACCTGTTCGCGCCGGTCGCCGGGGAGGTCGTGGCGGCGAACACGGATCTCGGCGCGAACCCGGAGCTCGTCAACAGCGACCCGTACGGCGCCGGCTGGATGATCCGCGTGACGCTCGCGGACGCCGGTCAGCTCGACGCCCTGCTCGACGCCGCCGCCTACGACGCGCTGATCGCCGAGGGCTGAT
>JBJMNA010000277.1:0-13154 GCA_045804485.1 Chloroflexota bacterium | reverse complement strand
GGCTCCCATGCTCTACCTGAGCCAGGCCATCGGCCGGCCCGTGCTGGACGCCAACGGCGACCCGCTCGGCACGGTCGACGACCTCATCGTCGCCATCGGCGACAGCCATCCACCCGTCACCGGGTTGGTCGTCGCGACCGGCCGACGGCGCATCTTCCTGCCCTGGTCCCAGGCCGCCCGGTTCGACGCGTCCGGCGCCCGTCTGTCGGGAGCGACCATCGATATCACCCCGTTCGCGCAGCGTTCGAACGAGATCCTGCTGCGCGCCGACCTGCTCGACAAGCAGATCGTCGACATCGACGGACGGCGCGTCGTCCGCGTCAACGATCTCCGCCTCGACGACGTCGACGGGCGGCTGCATCTCGTCGCGGTGGACGTCGGGGCGGCCGGACTCCTGCGGCGGCTCGGGATCGAGGGCGCCTATCGGGTGGTGGCGCGCAACCTGCGGCTGCCGACCCCGGAGCGCTACATCGACTGGGAGGACGTCGATCCGGTCGAGACGAGCATCGCGTCCATCCGGCTGCGCGTGCCGCACGCCGGGCTGACGGAGCTCCACCCCGCAGACCTCGCGACGATCATCGACCAGCTCGCGCCGCGCGACCGAGCCGGCGTCCTCGCGGCACTCGACGACGAGGCCGTCGCCGACGCGATCGAGGAGATGCAGCCCGAGACCCAGGTGGAAGTGCTCGAGGGACTCTCACCCGAGCGCGCGGCCGACATCCTCGAGGAGATGTCGCCTGACGACGCGGCCGACCTCGTCGCCGACCTTGCCGATGCGACCCGCGAGGAGCTCCTCGCGCTCATGGAGAAGGACGAGGCCGACGAGCTCGGTGGCCTCCTCGCCTACCCCGAGGACACCGCAGGCGGGATGATGACGACCGAGTTCGTCGCCGTCCCGGCAACACTCAGCGCGGGCGACACGATCGACCGGCTGCGCGAGCTCGAGCCCGACGCCGAGACGATCTACTACGTCTACGTCGTCGACGGTGAGGGCCGGCTCGTCGGCGTCCTGTCGTTGCGCGACCTCATCGTTGCGCGGCCATCCGTACCGATCGGTGAGGTCATGATCGACGAGCCCGTCGTCGTGGACGTGCTCGACGACCGCGACCACGTGGCCGGAGTCGTCGCCCGGTACAACCTGCTTGCCGTCCCGGTCGTTGACGATGCGCATCGGCTCCTCGGCATCGTCACGGTGGACGACGCGTTCGACACGATCATGCCCGCGAGCTGGCGCCGGCGCGGGGCGATCTCCGGGTCCCGGGGCTAGGCGCGTCAGGTGCGCGTCGGCCTCTTGCCGCTAGGGCGGGTCCGCGAGCGGCTGGCTGCCCGCGACGTGCTCCGCTTGCGCGGTCGGTTCCGCGGTCGCCGTGGCCTCGTCGCGTTCCTCGCGGTCATGGGCCCCGGGCTCATCGCGGGCATCGCCGGCAACGACGCCGGCGGGATCACGACCTACAGCGTCATGGGTGCGTCGACCGGCCTGACGCTGCTGTGGATCTTCCCGATCACCATCGTCATCCTCGCCATCGTCCAGGAGATGGCCGCGCGGCTCGGCGTCGTCACGGGGCAGGGTCTGTCGGACCTCATCCGCGACCGGTTCGGGGTGCGCCCGACCGCCTTCGCGATGGTCGTGCTCCTCGTCGCCAACGTCGCGAACACCGTCGCTGAGTTCTCTGGCGCCGCGGCTGCCCTCGAGATCTTCGGAATCTCGCGATATCTCGTCGTGCCGATCGTCGGGGTCGCCATCTGGGCGCTCGTCATCAAGGCGAGCTACCGGACCGTCGAGCGCGTCTTCCTGTCGGTCATCGTCGTGTTCGGCGCATACATCGTGTCGGCTGTGCTCGCCGACCCGGACTGGGGGCAGGTCGGGCGCGCCCTCGTCACGCCGTCGTTGGACCTCGCTCCGGCTGAGCTGCTGCTGCTCGTCGCGGTCATCGGGACGACGATCACGCCATACATGCAGTTCTACCTGACGAGCGCCGTCGCCGAGAAGGGCATCGGCGTGGACGAGCTGCGGCTCGAGCAGGCGGATGCCGTCGGTGGCTCCATCTGGACCAACGTCATCGCCATCTTCATCGTCGTCGCGGCGGCGACGACGATCGGGGTCACGACCGGGACGATCACCTCTGCCGCCGACGCGGCGCAGGCGCTCGAACCGGTCGCCGGTCGACTTGCCGAGGCGCTCTTCGCGCTCGGGCTCTTCGGGGCGAGCGTCCTCGCGGCGACGATCATGCCGCTCTCCACGGCTTTCGTGATCTGCGAGGCGTTCGGCTGGGAATCGGGCGTAGACAAGCGGTTCGAGGACGCGCGCTCGTTCTTCTCGATCTACACATTCGTGCTCGTGGCGGGGGCGTTGTTCGTGCTCATCCCGGGGCTCGACTTGCTGCCGCTCATCATCGCGTCGCAGAACCTCCAGGGACTGCTGCTGCCCGTCGTCCTGATCTTCATGGTGCTGCTCGCGAACGACCGGCGGCTCATGGGCGAGCATCGGAACGGACGCGCCGGGAACGTCCTCGCGTGGGCCGCGATCGCGGTCGTCATCGCGCTCGACGCGGTCCTGCTCGGCGTCGCGGCGCTCGGTGCGTTCGGGGTGCAGGTGGGCTGACGCGCCGGGCTAGTGGGCGTGCCCCTCGGCGGCGGCGACCGGCGACTCGGTCCCGCCGTCGTCGGACCCGTATGCCACGGGATAGCCACGTTCCTCCCAATCCGGCAGGCCTCCGCGGACGGCATCGACGCGTTTGAAGCCTCGGGCCCGCAACAGCGACGCGGCCACGCTCGAGCGATATCCGCTCGCACAGACGGTCGCGATCGCGCGGTCCCGCGGCAGAGCGTCCAGCTGCTCGGCGAGCTCGCCCGCGCCGATGTGGACCGCCCCTGGGACATGGCCCGACTCGAATTCGGAGGCCTGGCGAACGTCGATCACGAATGGTGCGGACTCCCCGCCCCCGGTGACGTCCCGGGCGAGCTCGTCCACGCCGTAGCCGCGCCCGACCTCGATCGCGCGCCCGGACCGGCGCCATGCCGCGAACCCGCCGTCGATGTATCCGGCGATCCCCTCGTAGCCGATCCGGATGGCCTGCCGTGACAGGTCGTCGAGGTCGGCCACCCGATCCACGAGGAGGACCACCCGCTGATCGGGATCGACGAGCCAGCCGAGCCACGTCCCGAATGACGACGCTGCCGGGATCGACAGCGAATCCGGGATCCGGGCCGCCGCGTGCGCGCCCGTCGAACGTGCGTCGACGATGAGCGCGCCATCTCGGAGCGACGCGTCGAGGGTCTTATCGGAAAGCGGCTCGATCGCCGGGACCACGCCACCGAGCAGCGCGGGCCCCGCCTGGTTGAGGGGTCGCATCCGAGCGAAGTAGCGCGGGATCGTGGGCTGGCCGGCGAGCAGCGCGCGCGCGAAGGCATCGACGTCCATCGGCGCGAGGAGCGGATCGTGCCGCCGTTCGAACCCGATGGTCGACCAGGACGTGGACGAGATCCCGGTCGAACACAGTGACCCCGCGCCGTGCGTCGGGTAGACCATGACCGAGTCTTCGTGCGCGAGCAGGACGTCGTGCAGCGAGCGATACATCGCCGCGGCGTAGGGCACGGCGTTCTCGGCGCCGAGCAGGTCCGTCCGCCCGACCGCCCCCACCAGCAGCGACCCGCCGGTCAGCAGCAGGAACGGCTCGTCGTCGCGGGACGCGTCGGCGACGGCATAGCTGACATGTTCAGGTGTGTGTCCGGGTGTCTCGCGCGCGGTGAACCGGACAGCCCCGACGTCGAAGCTGTCACCGTCCGCGACGGGCGCGTGCTCGTGCGCGAGCTGGGCACCCGCACCGATGACGTGCGCGGCCCCTGTCAGCGCGGCGAGGTCGCGCGCGCCGGAGACGTAATCGTTATGGAGGTGCGTCTCGACGGCGTGCGTGATGCGCAGGTCCGCGGCGCGCGCAGCATCGATGTAGACGTCCACATCACGCCTCGGATCGACGACCGCGGCGACGCCGGAGGACTCATCTGCGACGAGCGTCGACAGGTGACCGAGCCCCTCGATCCGGTATTGGGTCACGCGCACGGGGTGAGTCTAGCCCCTGGGAGGGGTCATACTGTCGATGCCCCGGCCCGCACGGCCACTCCCGACGGTACTCGCAGCGGAGATGACAGCGTGCCTCAGCGGACCTTGATCCTGGGTGGCGACGGCTACCTCGGCTGGCCGACAGCGATGGCCTTCTCGCGGCTCGGCCACAGCGTCACGGTGGTCGACAATCTCGCGAAGCGCGAGTGGGAACGCGAGATCGGCGTCCGGCCCCTGTTCCCGATCCCGAGCCTCGCCGAGCGGATCGACGCCTGGCGCGAGGTGAGCGAGCTCGACATCGAGCCGCTCGTCGGCGACCTCACCGACTACGACTTCGTCGAGAGCCTCGTCCGCGACCTCCGACCGGACACCATCGTCCACTACGGCGAGCAGCCGTCGGCCCCGTATTCGATGATCGACGTCCACCACGCCGCGTATACGCAGTCGAACAACGTCATCGGCACGCTGAACGTGCTGTTCGCCATCCGCGACACGAGCCCGGAGACCCACCTGGTCAAGCTCGGCACGATGGGCGAATACGGGACACCGGACATCGACATCGAGGAGGGCTACCTCACCGTCGACCACAACGGTCGGCAGCACACGTTCCTCTACCCGAAGACGCCAGGGTCGATGTACCACCTCTCGAAGGTGCACGACAGCCACAACATCCACTTCGCCTGCCGGATCTGGGGGCTGCGCGCGACGGACCTCAACCAGGGCGTCGTCTACGGCGTCGAGACCGACGAGTCAGCGCTCGATCCACGGCTCGCGACGAGCTTCCATTACGACGAGGTCTTCGGCACCGCGCTGAACCGGTTCTGCGTCCAGGCCGCGATCGGCCATCCGCTGTCCGTCTACGGCAAGGGCGGGCAGACGCGCGGCTACCTGAACATCCGCGACACCGTCGCCTGCATCGTGCTCGCCACCGAGACCCCTGCCGATCCGGGGCAACTGCGGGTCTTCAACCAGTTCACGGAGCAGTTCAGCGTCCTCGAGCTCGCCGAGCGAGTGAAGGAAGCCGGCGAGCACCTCGGCTGGACCGTCTCGATCGAGCACCGTCCGAACCCGCGCATCGAGCTCGAGCGGCACTACTACAACGCCCGGCATGACGGGTTGCTCGGTCTCGGTCTTCGGCCGCGGTTGTTGAGCGAGGAGCTCATCGACACGATGCTCACGCGGATCAAGGCCGACGAGGACCTCGTCGATCCCGCGACGCTCATCCAGAACGTCCGCTGGGCTCCGGAGCGCGCGCTCGAAGCGAGTCAGGCCTGACGCGGGCAACCCGAGCGATCGGCATGACGCGCACGGTCCTGATCACGGGCGGGGCCGGTTTCATCGGATCGAACCTGACCAGACGTCTCGTCGCAAACGGCGACCGGGTGCGGATCATCGACGACCTCTCGATCGGCCACGCGAGCTACCTCGCCGGCGTTCCGCACGCGTTCCTCCATGCTTCGCTGGCGGACGCGGCGGCCGTCGGTGACGCGCTCGACGGTGCCGACGCGGTGGTCCATCTGGCCGCGCGTGCCGGGATCGACGACTCCGTGCGCGACCCGATGGGGACGTTCGAGGCGAATGTCGCGTGGTCGATGGCGTTGCTCGACGCAGCCCGCCTCGCGGGAGTCCGCCGGTTCATCTTCGCGTCGTCGAACGCGGCCGCGGGCGACCACCCGCCGCCCAGCGACGAGACGGACCTCCCCCACCCCATCTCCCCCTACGGCGCCTCGAAGCTGGCGATGGAGGCGTACTGCGGCGCGTATGCGGCGACGTATGGACTCGTGGCGTGTTCACTGCGGTTCTCGAATGCGTACGGTCCGTATTCCTTGCACAAGCGGAGCGTCGTCGCGGCGTGGCTCCGTTCGGCACTCGCGGGGCGGCCGATCGTCATCAACGGTGACGGGACGCAGACACGCGATTTCGTCTACGCCGACGATCTGGCAGCGGCCGTCCAAGCCGTCCTCGATGCGCGCGAGGACGACGTCGCCGGCGAGCTCTTCCAGGCCGGCACCGGTATCGAGACGACCGTCGGCGGCCTCGCCGAGGCGATCGCGGCCGCGGTCGGGAAGCCGGTCGAGATCAGCCACGGTCCCGCCCGGAGCGGGGACGTCGGCCGGAACGTCGCCGGTGTCGACAAGGCCGCGACGGTGCTCGGCTACCGTGCCGTCGTGCCACTCGCCGAGGGCCTCGCACGGACCGCCAGCTGGTTCGCCTCCGCGCTCGATGACCCGGCGCTCCGGGCCGTCGAGGCCAATGCCGCGTCCGGCTCCGAGTGATCGCGCTCCGGTGACCGCGGCCGCGCCAGCACCAGCGCCCGCGCCGGTCCCGACGGACGTCGCTGGTGCGCAGCCGGCGCCACGACGACCCGGACCGCCGGCGCCGTCCCCGTTGATGCGCGACGCGCTGGCCACGATCGCGACGCGTTTCGGCCTGGCAGTCCTCATCTTCGGCACCGACATCGCACTCGCGCGACTCCTCGGGCCGGCCGCCAAGGGGCGGTTCGCGCTCGTCCTCCTCTACTCGCAGCTCGCGGCGCTCATCGTCGGGTGGGGCACGGATCAGGCGCTGGCTGTCGTGTCGGGCCGCGACAGTGCGACAGCGCGACACGGCTTCGCGAATGCGCTCGTCTGGACGGCGATCGTGGGCGGCGCCGCCGTCATCGGGTCCGTCTGGCTCTTCGGGATCCCGGGTGAGGGCCCCGCGACCGGGCCACTGGCGGCGCTCATCCCGAACCTGTCGGGGACCCAGTTCATGTTCGCGGCTGTCGCGGTTCCGGGCGAGCTGTTCTTCGGGCTCGGGCTCTTCGCGCTGCTCGGTCGGAAGCGCGTCCTTCCCTACAACCTGACCCGCGTCGTCCGGCGCGCCGTGCTGCTGCTGATGGTCCTCGCCGTCGCAGCGCTCGCGCGGCTGAGCCTCGACGTCGTTCTCGTGCTCAACCTCGTCGCGCTCGTGATCAGCGCCGCGATGATCCTGTGGGTCGCCGCCACCGACGGCATCGTTGGCGGCTCGCCGTCGCGCGTCCTCCTCGCCGAGGAGCTGCGGTTCGGCAGCAAGGCGCTTCCGGGATCACTCGCCGAACGGCTCCAGTTCCGCGCCGATTCCTTCCTCATCAACATCATCCTCGGCGTCCGGCAGACGGGCGTCTACTCGGTCACCAGCGGGCTCGCCGAGACGCTCTGGTATGTCCCGAACGCCCTCGGTACGGTGATGTTCAGCCGTGCCGTGGACCCGCAGGCGGACGCCGGACGGGTCGCGTCCGTGCTCACGCGGACGACCCTCGCCGTCGCGCTCGCGACCGCGGTTCCGGCGTTCATCCTCGGGCCACGTCTCGTACGCGCGGTTTACGGGACGCAGTTCGCGGACGCGGGCGTCGCGCTCCGGCTGATCCTGCCCGGGATCGTCGCGTACAGCGTCGTCGCGGTGCTGTCGCGCTACATCACGGGGCGCGGACGGCCGGGGATGGGGACCGTCATCCTCGTCAGCGGCCTCGCGGTCAACATCGCGATCAACCTCGTTCTCATCCCGCGATACGGCATCGCCGGCGCCGCGGCGGCGTCGTCCGTCTCGTATCTCGTCACGGCGATCCTGACGCTCGCCGTCTTTGTGCGGCTCTCCGGGCGCGGGCTGGTCGAGACGCTCGTCATCCGCCGATCCGACCTCGTTGCGCTGCGCGGCGCGTTGCGCGCGATCGTCGGACGGATCGAGGGTACGAGGGTCGGCCCGCTCGTCGGTCTGCGTGGCGGCGACATCGCCGCGAGCCAGATCATCGACGAGCTCGAGCCGGGCGAGGAGCTCTAGCGCGGGATGGGGATCCGGCTGGTCATCGTCGACGACAACCCGCACCTCGCGTGGGAGGGACGCGTCCATCCTGCCAATGCGACCTTCCAGCAGTTCGCGGCGGCCCTGCTGGATGTGCCGGGGTCGCCGGTCGCGTCGATCACGTCTTGCGTGCCCGTGCGCGAGGCGAGTAGCGCGCCGACGGGTCTGGCGCTGGATCCGCGGATCCGTGTCGTCGCCACCGCGCCGTTCGAGGGGATCGAGGGCTATCTCCGACATCTGCCTGGGATGCTGCGCGCGAATCGGCGCGTCCTCCATCAGGCGATCGCGGCCGCCGATCTGGTGTGGCTGAAGGTCCCGGCGTCGAACGCAGCGCTGGCGGCGCTGATCGCACGTCGGGCGGGGACGCCGGTGTGTACATGGGTCGCCGGCAGCGCGGCCAGGGTCGCCGACGCCCGCTTTCGGGGAGTCCGTGGCGCCGAGGCACATGTCGTCGGTGCGTCGTACGACGTCATCGGGCGCGTCGCGGGCGTCGGTGGGCATCGCCTCATCGTCGGTCAGGACGTCGTCCACGGCGACGGAGTGGTTGCGAGCCTGGTCGAACCGTCCGAGCTCCGCGACGCCGACGCGGAGACGCGGCGGTGGCCCACCGGTGAGGAGCGTGCGCGTCTTGCGTGGGCCGGGCGCCTCGCCGAGGGCAAGGGCCTCGAGGCGCTCCTTGCGGTCGTCGCCTTGGAACCGGGCGTCACGTTGGACCTGATCGGCGACGGACCTGCGCGCGAGCGACTCCTCGCCGAGGCCGACGCCTCGGGCGCGCGGTCGCGCGTCACCTGGTCCGGTCACCTCGCCGATCGAGGCGCGTACATGGATCGGCTTGCCGCCGCTGACGCGTTCATCTTCCCGTCACCGGCGGAGGGTTTCCCGAAGGTCGTGCTCGATGCGTTCGCGGTCGGTTTGCCCGTCCTCGCGACTGGCGCGGGCGCACTGGCCGAGCTGGTCGCGGCCGACCTCGTCGAACCGATCGAGCGTGCGGACCCCGCGGCCATCGTCCACGCCTGGCACCGTCTTCGGACAGCGGAGCCGCGGGCCGTCGCCGACCGACGACACCGCGGGCTCGAATTCGCCGCACGCCACACCCGTCCCGCCGAGGCCGCGCGGCTCGCCGAGCGGTGGGAGACGTGGTGGCCCGACCTGCCGTGGCGCGTGGCGAGCGCGTAGGCTCTGCCGGTGCTCTCGACGATCGCGTTCTGGACATCGACCGCGGCGCTCGCCTGGGTCTATGCCGGGTACCCGATCACAGCCGCGTTGCTCGCGAGAGTCCGCCCGGTGACGCTCCGCCCGACCGGCGAGCCGCCGACGGTCAGCGTGGCGATCGCCGTCCACGACGAGGCTGACCACGTCGCAGACCGGATCGAGGACGCGCTCGCCCAGGCACGGTCCGGAGCCAGGATCGTCGAGGTCCTGGTCGGGTCGGATGGCTCGACAGATGCGACCGAAGCGATCGTCGGGCGACTGGCCGCGGCAGACCCGCGTATCCGGCTCGTCGCCCGGCCGAGGAGCGGCCAGACCGCGACCCAGACGGCGCTGTTCGAGGCCGCACGCGGCGACGTCGTCGTTCTCACAGACGCCGAGACGCGGTTCGCGCCGGGATGCATCGCGGCGCTCGCCGACGCGCTGCGCGACCCGCGCGTCGGCTGTGTCACCGGCAGGCTCGAGTGGCGGGACGAGGACGCGACCGCGACCTCGGCGCAGGAAGGGCTCTACTGGCGGTACGAACGACGCGTCCGCGAGCTCGAAAGCCGGGCCGGCTTGCTGACTGCCGTGACGGGAGCGCTCCTCGCAGTCCGTGCGTCCGCCTATCGTCCGGTCCCGCCGACGGCGTCGATGGATCACCTGTTGCCGCTCTACGTCCGCGAGGACGGCGGGCTCGTCATGTATGTCGCTGACGCCGTCGCGACGGATCGCCCGATCAGCGGCCTGCGCGAGCAACGTCGCAACAGAACACGGACGGCCACCCGCGGCATCCGCGCCAACGTCTCGATGGCGGGCCGGCTGGCGCCGTGGCGCCGGCCGGGCGCGGTGATGGCGATCTGGTCGCACAAGCTGTTGCGCTGGGCGACGCCATGGTTCCTGGTCACTGCGGGTATCGCCGGTCTGGCACTCGGTCTCACCAGCGGACCCGGCTACCTCGTCGCGCCGATCGGTTTGCTCGGTCTCGGAGTCGTCGCGGCGACCGCCCACCTCCTGATCGGTGCTGGTCGGCATCCCTGGCGGGTGGTCTCGTTCGCAAGATCGTTCGCGGTCGTGAACCTCGCGTTCGCACTCGGTTGGCTCAACGTCCTTCGCGGCCGGGAGATCGAGGTCTGGCACCGCGCGGAGTGGCGTGCATGACACCCGGTGTCTGACGCCGACGAGGCAACCTCCGCCGCCGGATCAAGCCTCCGGCTCTTCGCCGTCGTGTTCCCCGTCGTCGCCCTCGTCATGGTCTTCATGCTCCGGGACGCCGTCTTCGGGCGGGCGATCTACGAGGTCGGTGACTTCGCCGCGAACGCGCTGCAGATCGACAAGGCGAAGCATTTCAGCGAGCTGGTCGGGAACTACTCGCGATTCGACTTCCACCACCCAGGCCCGGCGTTCTTCTACGTGTACGCCGTCGGTGAGGCCGTCTTCCACGATCTCGTGTCCCTCACCGCTGCGCCTGGCAATGCCCATCTGCTCGCTGGGACGCTGCTGCAGGCGGCATTCCTGGCCGCAGGGATCGTGGCGGTCGCGGTCATGCTGCCGCGACGGCGGATCTCATTCGTGGTCGTCGCGTGCGCCATCGCGCTCGTCCATCTCCATCTCGTCGGCGACCCTCAGATGAGCATCTGGCCTCCGGACGTTCTCCTGTTGCCGTTCTTCGCGTTCCTCGCATCCTCTGCGGCCATGGCGACGGGCCGATCCGGGTTCCTGCCGGTCGCCGTCGTTTCGGGCGCGTTCCTCGTCCACGGCCACACCGGCCAGGCCCTCTTCGTCGTCCCGATCTTCGTCGTGACCTGGATGCTGCTCGCGCGTGCGATCCGAAGGGAGCGCGGACCGGGCACCCGCCTCTTCCTCGAAACTACCGGTCGGCGGCATCTCGTCGCGCTGATCCTGGTCGCGCCGTTCGTCCTGACCCTCGTCCTCGATGCCCTCCGCGGCCCGGCTTCGAACGTTGGCCGGATCCTGGCCGTTGGGCACCCCAGCGTCCACCCGCTCGACGCGATCGCCTTCTACATCCTGTCGTTCATGACAGACGACGCACCGGCCGGTGTCATCGACGTCACGCCAGCGGATCAGCTCACCTTCGCCTGGGGCCACCTCGTGCGGCTGGTCATCGTTGCAGGGCTGATCGCCGGGCCGGTGCTCGTCATCTGGTCCGAGAACCGGAGGCGACAGGGACGTTCGCCGCTGGCTCGTGATCTCCGCACCTACTGGCTGGTGCTGTTCCTCGCGGCCGCGCTCGGCGTTGTCTGGGTGTCATTCCAGCCGGGTGAGCTGTTCGGCTTCAACAGCGTCTTCCTCTGGGGACTGCTCTACGCCGCGGTGCTCCCTGCCGCGATGCTCGTCGTGGACCGCCTCGAAGATCGGTGGGCCCGCGCGGCGGTCGTCGCTGCCGGCGTCGTGGTCGGGGTCGTCGTCCTGCAGCCAGCGTCGCTGGTCAAGAGCGACAGCACGGCCGGTCGCGACATCCATGCCTCGCTTCCTCGTCTGCTAGCCACCACCGATCCGGGTCGCCCGATCTTCCTCGACATGGCGCGGCTGCCGACCTGGGCTGTTGCGGCCGGGCTCGCCCTCGACCTGGACCGATCGGGCAGGCGATTCGTCGTGACCGAGGGCGGCCCGTCGCTGATCCTCGGGTACGACCACACGATGCGCCCGGACGGGTCTGACCGGCCCATCCGCTGGACCCTCGTGGATCCGCGCGAAACGCCGGACTATCTGTTCCGCTTCAGCGAGGAGCTGGCGCTCGGCGAGGTCGTCTCCCGGTGAGCCGTTGCGTCAGGAAGCCCGACGGGCCCTGATCCACGCCTCACCTCGGCCATACTCGGATCCGAACCGCAGGCGATTCATGAACGTGCTCGGGATGTGCCGGCGACCGAGCTGGAGAGGTCGCAAACCCGAGGCTTCGACCCGACAGCCCTCAGCCTCGAGCATGGCGCCGAGCAGCGCGATCGGATATGGCCGGACGTGGGTCGGATCGAGCCAGAAGATGTCGGACATGATCAGCCAGTCGCGCGGGTTCGGCGTGACGATGACGAGCGTTCCGCCGGGTCGGACGGCCGCCACTGAGAGCTGAAGCAGCACGGCGGCGCGCGCGGGTTCGAAGTGTTCGATGAGGTGCGACAGGAAGATGCCTCCGGCGTCTGACCGACGCTCGAGGAAGGTGAATGCGTCCTCGTGCTCGATCTCGAGACCGGCGCGCCTGGCCTCCGCGACGGACTCATCGCTCGTGTCCACGCCGACCCCCTCGACACCGCGTGCCGCGAGAGCCTCCAGGAAATAGCCACGCCCTGCTCCGATATCGAGGACGGGTCCGTCTCCGAACATCGAGGCATACCAGGCCATCGACCGGCGGGCATGGCGGGGCGCCCCTGCGAAACGGAAGGCGCTCACCGAGCTCATCTGCCGGGCGAGCTCGTCGTGACGGCGATCACGAGCATTTCGCGCCCGAGATTCCACGGGGTGAGAGCGGTCGCCAGCCGTCTGGCGCCGAAGACGGCTCGACCCGCGGCGCTCCGCTGCGGGGCGGCATCGTCGACCCCGGTCGCGCGGACTCCGAATCCCGCGTCGGCGAGCGCGGCGCGGATCGTCTCGGGCCGAAAGTGCTGGATGTGCGACTCGACACCCGGTCGAAGCGTCTCGTACCGCCGGGCCGTCGCACGACCCAGAAGCCGTTTGGTCGCATTTCCGGCCGACGTCGCGGCCCAGGCCGCATCGTCATCGTTCGGCATCGCCAAGATCAACGTCCCGTCGCCTGCGAGACGATCATGGCACGCACGGAGCGTGGCGACCGGGTCCGGCACGTGCTCGATGACGTGCCACAGGGTGATGGCGTCAAACGGCCCATCCGGGCCTGCCTCCTCGAGCGTCCCGAGCCGGAGGGCCACGTCGTGCAGATCGCGCGCGTACGCGACGGCCGTCGTGGAGACTTCGGTCCCCTCGACCGTCCAACCGCTGTCCCGCGCGATGGCGAGGAATGTCCCGATACCTGCACCGACATCGAGCAGACGTCCCGGAGTCCGATCGGCAAGGACCCGGTCGAAACGGCGCTGCCACAGAGCCCGGCGATCCGCTG
>JBJMNA010000276.1:0-18250 GCA_045804485.1 Chloroflexota bacterium | reverse complement strand
GGGATGGCGGGTGCTGCGCCTCTGCCGATGCGTCGCGAGCGGTTCCAGGACCTCAGCCTGCCGGGCCAGCCACGCGACCGGTCGCGGCCGCTCGCGACGAACTTCGCCGAAGAAGGGATCAGGCAGGGGAGTCGGGTCGGTGTCGTCGGCTGGAAGACCTACGACCGTCCTGAGCTCATCGATCTGCCGTCGTTCATCGTCGATGAGCTGCGCGGGCTCACGGGATCGACCGGAGTCGTCGAGAACGCGGTCGACCTGCTCATCGACGCGGGTGACGGCCTCCGCGTCACGAACGAGGTCGAGGCGCTGGCGGCCCTCGAGGCGGCGGCGTGCCGGACGTCGAACGGGATCCGGCGCCTGCTCCAGGGTCTGCGGCCGGGGATGACCGAGCGCGAGGCGGTCCGCCTTCTCGAGTGGGACGGCGCACCGCTGTCCTGCCACCTGATGCTGACCGCCGGGCCACGAGCGACGCTCGGGCTGTTGAGCCCCGGCGACCGGGCCATCGAGCGCGGCGACCGCTTCACGGTCGCCTTCGGGATCTGGGGCGCGCTCAACTGCCGCGCAGGTTTCGTGGTCGAGGACGCCGCCGAGCTCCCGGACGCGATCGCCGACTACGTCGACCGGCTCGTCGCGCCCTATTTCGAAGCCGTCGCCGAATGGTACGGCGCGCTCCGCGTCGGCCAGACCGGCGGCGCGCTCTTCGAGATCGTCGAGCGCCATCTCGGTGACCCGTTCTTCGGGATCTTCCTCAATCCCGGGCATCAGATCGGGCTCGACGAATGGGTCAACTCGCCGATCTCGCGCGGGTCGACGGTCGAGTTGCGCTCCGGGATGGCGTTCCAGGTCGACATCATCCCGGCCACCGGGACCGAGTACTTCACGACGAACATCGAGGACGGCGTGGCGCTCGCGGACGCCGACCTCCGAGCGGCGTTCGCTAAGCGCTATCCCGCGGCGTGGACGCGGATCCAGGCGAGGCGCCGGTTCATGGCCGAGTCGCTCGGGATCGACCTGCACGAGGACGTCCTGCCGCTGTCGAACCTGCCGGCCTACCTGCCGCCGTTCCTGCTCCGGCCTGACAGCGCGATGACCATCGCGCGCTGACGCTCAGCGGCTGGGTTTCAGGAGGTCCGGCGGAACGAGCCAGCGGAGCGTGCCGCGGCCCGCCGCAAGCGGCCGCTCGAGATCGATCCGGGCAAGGGCGCCTTTGCGCATCGGGACCGAAGGGGCTCCGCACAGCTCTGCCACGAGCTCCGAGAAGTCCGGATCGTGCCCGACGATCACCGCCCGTTCCGGGTCACCGGCGTCGCGCAGCAGCGTCTCCACGACGGCCGGCGTCAGCCCGCCGGCGAGCCGTGTATCGATCGAATGCTCTCGCCCGATCCGCTCGGCGACGATCTGGCCCGTCTGGAGCGCACGAAGCTTCGGCGAGGTGATGATCGCGTCGGGCGCGAACTTGAGATCGGCGAGGAACCTCCCCAGGCGATCAGCCTGCTTCTCGCCCTTCGGCGACAACGGACGCGCGTCGTCGTCGCCTTGCCAGGCCTCGGGATCGCCGGCGTCGGCGTGCCGGAGGAAGTAGAGCTCGACCATGCCCATGAGGGTACTCCCGCGGCAGGGCCGGAGGCTACGGGTTGAGGTCCTCGACGTCGCCCGTCACGAGATAGACCACGTCCTCGGCGATGTTCGTCGCCCGGTCGCCGATGCGCTCGAGATAGTGCGACGCGATCACGATCCTCGTCCCGCGTTCGACATTGGCGGGGTCGGCCCGCATCAGCTCGACCACCTCGTCGAACGTCGCGTGATAGAGCCGGTCGATCTCGTCGTCCTCGACCGCGATCTCTCGCGCCTTGATGGCGTCCGACTCGACGAGGGCGCGGAGCACGCCGTGGACCAGCACGGCTGCCCGCTCGGCCATCTCGGGCAGGTGGACGTAGCCTGCCAGAGGCGCCTGCGGGGACAGCTTGATGACGGCCTTGGCGACCGAGGCGGCGTGGTCGCCCATCCGCTCGAGCTCATAGGTGACATGGTCGAGGGTCAGCAGGTAGCGGAGGTCCCGAGCGACGGGCTGTTGCGTGGCGATCGTCACGGCGATCAACCGCGACACGCCTCGCTGGGCCTCGTTGATGACGGCGTCGCCCTTCACGACGTCGAGCGCCAGGGCCGCATCGTGTCCGACCAGTGCGCGTGCCGCCTCACGGATGGCCTCCTCGACGAGCGAGCCCATGCGGAGGACCGAATCGCGGATCAGTTGCTCCTCGCGATCGAGCGCCTCACGCGGTGCGGGCTGCTGCGGAATCGTGCCGTCCGACGTGCGATCAAGGAGCGATTCGAGCCCGGTATCCATCGTGTCCCTCTCCATCATCCGAATCGACCGGACACGTAGTCCTCGGTCATCTGCTGGGTCGGGTTCGTGAAGATCTGGACGGTCTCGCCCTGCTCGACGACGTATCCCGCGCGGTCTTCGGCCATGTTCATGAAGATCGTCCGATCGGACGCGCGGGCCGCCTGCTGCATGTTGTGGGTCACGATCACGATCGTGTAGCTCTCCTTGATCTCGGCCATGAGTTGCTCGATCTGGAGGGTCGCTCGGGGATCGAGCGCCGAACACGGCTCGTCCATGAGGATCACCTCTGGATCGGTCGCGATGGCGCGCGCGATGCACAGGCGCTGCTGCTGGCCGCCCGACAAGGACAGGCCCGATTCCCGGAGCTTGTCCTTGACCTCGTCCCAGATGGCGGCTCGGCGCAGGCTCTGCTCGACGAGCGCGTCAAGGTCGCCCTTGAACCCGTTCAGCCGGGGCCCGAACGCGACGTTGTCGTAGATGGACTTCGGGAAGGGGTTCGGCTTCTGAAAGACCATCCCGATCCGTCTCCGGACCTCGACCGCGTCGACGTACGAGGCGTAGAGATCCTCATCGTGGTACCTGATCTCGCCCTCGAGACGTGTGCCGGGGATCAGGTCGTTCATCCGGTTGATCGTCCGCAGAAGCGTCGACTTGCCACAGCCCGAGGGCCCGATGAGTGCGGTGATCCGATGGGTCGGAACGTCGAAGGAGATGTCCTTCACCGCCCGGAACGCTCCGTAATAGAAGCTGACGTCCGTGAGTCGGATGACGGTGGCGACCGGTCCTTCGCGTGTGGCCGTCGCCTCCGCGCGAGGCGCCGGAGCCTGGAGCGTCGCGACTCGCGGCATCGGGGTGTCGGTGCGGGCGTCCGGATAGGTCGTGGTCATGAAGTCTCCCTGGTCGGCGGTAGCGCTGGTGGGATCCTCCGGGCGTTCATCGGTCACCATTTCCGGTCGTACCGGTTGCGCAGGAGGATCGCGAAAGCGTTGGCGACGATGGTGACGACGAGGAGCACGACGATCGCGGCCGACGTCAACGCCCGGAACTCCTCCTGCGGCTTGCGAGCCCAGTCGAAGATGATCGCCGGGAGCGCCGTGTAGGGACCGGTGACGAGGTCGCCGACCGTCCCGGCGGTCGAGAACGAGCCGAGGACCGCACCGACGAGGATCAGCGGAGCGGTCTCGCCGATGGCGCGTGCCAGAGCGAGCACGGTTCCCGTCAGGATCCCCGGTGCTGCGGCGGGCAGGATCAGCTTCCGGATCACCTGCCACCGGGACGCGCCGAGTCCGAAGCCGGCCTCGCGGAGCGCGTTCGGCACCGCCCGGATCGCCTCGGCCGAGGTGATGATCACGATCGGGAGGACGAGCACCGCGAGGGTGAGGCCGCCCGTGATGACCGTCTTGCCGTTCCCGTCCCCGATCGACGCGAACAGCGCGACGAACACGGTCAGGCCAAGGATCCCGTACACGACCGACGGCACGCCGGCGAGGTTGCGGATGTTGATGTCGATGAACCGTGCGAGCCGGTTGTCAGCCGAGTACTCCTCGAGATAGATCGCCGTCGCGATCCCCACGGGGAATGCAGCCAACGCGACGATCGCCACCAGCAATGCCGTTCCGATGAGACCCTGCGCCACTCCGGCGTCGGCTGGGTTGCTCGACAGGTCGGATGTCAGGAAATCGATGCCGCGCTCCGCGAACACCGGGGCGCCCTGGGCGACCTGCGTCCCGACAAGGACCATCAGCACCGCGAGAGACAGCAGAAGCGCAAGCAGAAGAGCTCCGGCGAAGACGAGTCCGGAGATGTCGTGGCCGTGACGACGGACCGACCGGTTGCCCGTGACGCTGATCGGGAGGGCAGTCATCGAGTCGGCCTTCCTAATACTGCTGCCGCGTCCGGCGGACGAACACGTCGCCGACGACGTTGAGGACGAGGGTCCACAGGAAGAGAAGGAGTCCCAGGAAGAACAGGCTCTGGAAGGCGGCGCTGTTCCCTGTCACCTGGTCGCTCCCCGCTGCCAGTGACGCCATCGCCCCCGTCAGCGTCTGGCCGGGCCCGAGCGGGTTGATCGTGAAGAGCGACCCGGCAGTGGCACCTGCCGCGAGCGCGACGACCATCGTCTCGCCGATCGCGCGAGAGATCGCGAGGATCATCGCCGCGACGATGCCAGAGATGGCAGCGGGGATGACGACACGCACTGATGTTCGCAATCTCCGCGCGCCCAGGCCGTAGGACGCCTCACGCAGCGCGTTCGGGACAGCGCGCATCGCGTCCTCCGAGATCGAGGCGACGAGCGGGATGGTGAGGATGCCGACGCCGATCCCGGCTGCGAGCATGTTGAACCCCTTGGCCGACGGGAAGATCGCCTGCACGACGTTCGGACTGATCCAGGTGAGCGCGAAGAACCCAAGGACCACGCTCGGGATCCCCGCCAGGATCTCGAGGATCGGCTTGACGATGCTCCGGACACGACGGCTCGCATACTCGGAGAGGTAGACCGCGCTCGCGAGACCGATCGGTGCCGCGACGATGATCGCGATGAGCGTGATCATCAGCGTCCCGACGACGACGGTCGGGATCGAGAACTGACCGCGCCGGGGAAACCACCCGTCGGCGAACAGTTGCGGCAGCTCGATCTTCGACAGGAACGTGACCGCCTCGAAGACGAGAGACAGCACGATCGCTGCGCTGATCACGATGGACAATGCGGCCGCCGCGAAGAGGATGGCTCGGATCATCCCTTCGTTCCGTCGTCGGGCCGAGGTCCCACGGAGTCGACTGTCGGAGGGCGGCGCGGTGGTCACGCTCATCCTGACGGCCTCGGCGTTCTCTCTCTCGTGGTCACGATGCATCTCCTTGGGTCAGACGGCTGGAAACCCCGAACCGGCCGGACCCACAGGGATCCGGCCGGCGACGAGCGGACGATCAGTGGCTATCAGCCCACACCTTCTGGGTCGCGGCGAGGGCATCGGCCGGGAGGTTCACGTATGGAACGGTCTCGAGGACGTTCGAGATCGTCCCGTCCGCGAGGTAGTAGTCGACGTATCCGGCGACGGCCGGGTTGGACGCGGCCTTGGCCTTGTTGACGTAGATGTACAGGCTGCGCGACAGGGGATACGTCCCGTCCGCGATGGTTTTGTCGGTCGGTTGGACGCAGTCGCCGTTCGGCGCCTTGGAGACGGCGATCTCCTTGATCTTGTCCTTGTTCTCCTGGGCGTAGGCGAAGCCGACCCACCCGAGAGAGGTGGGCGACCCTTCGACGCCGGCGATGATCGCGTTGTCGTTGGCGGAAGCGACGTAGTCCGGGCGGGTCGCCGACTCCTGCTTCGGCGTCTGAGCCGAGGCGATCGGAGTGATGACGAGCTCGACGTAGCTGTCGTACGTGCCCGACTCTTCACCGGGGCCCGTGATCGACAGATCCGCGTCGGGGAAGGCCGTGTTCGAGCCGAGTGACTTCGCGAGGGCTTGTGCCGACGACCATTTGTCGAAGCCCTGCGACTGGGGACCGGTCAGCGCGTAGAGGTCCGCAAAGGACAAGCAGGTGACGGCCGCGTTGTCCGGGGAGGTCATGACGGTCATGCCGTCGTACGCGATCTTCAGCTCGGTGTACTCGATCCCGGCCGCGGCGCACGTCGCTGCCTCCTCGTCCTTGATCTTGCGAGACGCGTCGCTGATATCCGTCTCACCCTTGCAGAATGTCTTGAACCCGTCGCCCGTTCCCGGTCCGGTGACCGTGTAGTTGAAGCCGGGATTGGCCGCCTTGACGAGCTGCGCGACGGCCGTCGAGATCGGCTCGACGGTCGAGGACCCGGACACGTTGATCGTGCCGGTGACCGGTGCCATGCTCCCGGCCGGAGTCCCGCTCCCGGTCGCTGCCGATGCCGCCGTGGAGGCGGCCGTCGAGGCGATGGGTGTCGTCGTTCGGGCGGCGGCGGACGGTGCCGCGCTCCCGGCACTGCTCGAGCAGGCGCCGACGGCGAATGCCGCGATCAGCGTCAGCGCGGCGAGGCGCTTCGGTGTCGACCTGGTCACGGATGGATCCTCCTGGTGGTCTCGCGTGCGTGCGCGAGTCCGGCGTTGGGGCAGTCCCTTCGGGATGACGGCCCAAGCGTCGGTCCGCCGAGTCAACGCGCGTTTTGCCGCTCGTTAAGGCTTTGTTAACGCGCCGCATCGGCGGTGGGACCGGGATCGCGACGCGTTGCGTCCGGCGCCAGGCGCGGCTCGATCGACGCGTGACGGCTCAGGAGTCCGCCGCGGTTCGAGCTGGCGTCAGATGGCTCGTCCGAGTGCCAATCCGGCGACGACCGCGACGAGCCCGAGGAGGACCGATCCAATGAGGTTGGCGATGGCCGGCGCGTACGAGCCGCTCTCCATCAGCAGCCACGACTCGAGCATGAAGGTGGAGAACGTCGTGTAGGCGCCGATGAAGCCGATCATCACGGGACCACGGATATCGGCCGGGAGGATGGCGCGCTCGGCGGTCAACGCAAAGAGGAGCCCGAGCAGGAACGACCCGCTGAGGTTGACCGCGAGTGTCCCCCACGGGAACGCTCCCGCCGTCCGATCGGTGACGACCCCGTCGACGAGGTAGCGCGAGATGGCGCCGGCGAAGCCGCCGAGACCGATGAGCACGAGCGCCATCATCCGAGTATGCGCAGGCGCATCGCGAGGTGCACGGCCGTCCCTCCGCGTCCACCCTTCGACGTTGGCGCCGAACGTGGCAGACTGCGCTCTCCGGGAATCCACCGGCGAGGGAGGAACCGATGGCCAAGCGAAGCGCGCCGACGAAGGCGGGCAAGAGCAAGACGGGTGACGCCGGAGCCGGAGCGGCGACCGAGAGCGTCACGAGGCCCGCTTCGGGCAAGGGCGCCCATCGCGTCCACAAGATCGAGAAGCACCTGAAGGCGGCGCGAAAGACCGAGGCGAAGCGGCTGCGTCAGCTCGCCGCTGCTGAAGGGTCGAAACACCACGGTCACCTGAAGAAGCGGCGGCACCAGGCGGCGGACGCGGCGGCCGAGGTCGCTGCCCTCGCTGGCCGTCTGGCCGAGGCCGCGGGCGATGCCGCCGGATCCGCGGCACACGCCGTCGGAGGAGCGGTCGGCGCGACGACGGACGCCGTCGGGGCAACGGTCGGCGCGGCTGCGAGCGCCGTCGGCGACGCCGGGAAGAGCGTCGGCTCCGCTGCGCTCAAGGCAGCGACCTCGCTTAATCCGATCCGCACGGCTCCGGTCGCGAAGCCCGCCTCGGCCCGGTCGTCGGCCCCGAGAAAGACCACGCGATCCCGCTCGACAGCGACGGCGTCTCGCCGCACCACGGCCGCGAAGGCGACAACGCCGAAGACGACGCCGGTCGCGAAACCCCGTGCCGCGACTGCTTCGAAGCCGGCATCGGGAGCGTCGGCGTCCGGAGCACCGAAGCCAGCGGCGGCGAAACGGCCCACGACGACGCGGCGGACCACGACGCGGTCGGCGGCGAAGCCGAAGGCATCGTCCGCAGCCAAGTCCTCCACGCGCTCCGCGAAATCGGCGACCGCCAAGCCCGCGAACGCCACATCCTCGACAGCCAAGCGCACGACGTCGACCGCGAAACCCGACGCGGGAGCCTGAACCACGGAGCCCGGACGGGCAGACCTCCGGCCGGACGGCGCCGCATCCGACGGGACGTGCGTCAGGGCGTCGGCTGACCTCGGGTCCAACTCGGTCCATCTCCTCGTCGCGCGTGTCGACGGCCATCGCCTCGAGCCGCTCGTGGACGAATCGGCGTTCTTGGGCCTCGGATCGGCCGTCGCGGACCGTGGCTCGCTCGGTGCCGCAGCACGCGCCGAGCTGAAGGAGACACTCACCCGGTTCGCCGAGGTGGCCCGGTCGATGGGCGCGCCGGGGATCGCGTTCCTCGGCACAGAGCCGATCCGCCGCGCGGCTGACGCTGCATCCGTCGTGACGGACGCGCATGCGATCGACGGTGGCGCGCTCCACGTGCTCTCACACGAGGAGGAGGCGTTCCTCACGATCATCGGCGTCACCGAGGGGATGCCCGTCCGTCATGAGACGCTGGTCATCGACGTCGGCGGTGGCAGCTCCGAGTTCTGCGTCGTCGATCCCGTCCATCGCCCGCGTGCCGCCGGGATCCGCATCGGGTCGGCCAGGTTGACCGATCGCTTCGCGACGGCTGACCCTCCGACGGCCGCGAACGTGGCGGCGATGCGCGCGGCGGCCGCAGAAGCGCTCCAGGCCGCTCCCGCCGCGAACCCGACGGAGATCATCGCGGTCGGCGGCACAGCGTCGAACCTGGTCAAGATCCTGCCCGACGCCGTCCTCGACCGAACACTGACGCGCGAGCGGATCGCGACGATCCAGGCGCTCCTTGCGGCACAACCCGCTGCCGATACGTCCGCGCGCTTCCTCGTCAATCCGATCCGGGCGCGCATCCTGCCGGCCGGCGCAGCGATCGTCGACGCGATCCTCGAACGCTATGACACGGGCGAGATCCGCGTCTCGGACGCCGGGCTGCGCGAGGGAGCGATCCTTGCCGCCGCGCACGCTGGTCCTCACTGGCGGGATCGTTTGGCCGATCTCGCCCACGGCTGGCGGACGTAGCGCGCGGGCTCCCGCGAACCGCCGCGAGACGGCGAACCGGCACGCGCAGTCGACGCGTGCGTCAGAGTCCGGCGACGACCCGCCCGAGCGTCCGGCGGAACGTGACACCTGCGACGCCACGCCACGGCGCCCCGATCGTCCGTCGCAATCGCGCGACCTCGCGCTCGCGATTGACGAGGTAACGGCCGATCGCGCCGCTCTCGAGCCCCGACAGCTCGCCGGCGTGCTCGACGAGGAACGTCCGCGCCATCGACGCCGCGACGTCCGCGTCGTTCATCAATCCGAGGTGGTCCTGTAGCGCCGTCACGCGCGCGATCAGCGGACCGGCATCGTCGCCGAGCGCCTCGCGGACGAACTCGAGGGTGTAACGCAGCCATTTTCCGGCGATCCGGAGCTCGTGCAGCGTCTCGACGTCGGCCCAGCGCAGGACGGGCTCATAGCCACGCATCTGCTCGTACGCCGCCCAGACCCGTGACGCGGTCGTGTCGCGGACGCGATGCGGTTGCGTCGGGCCGACCGGGACGACTGCTGCGCCCTCGGTGCGGACGAAGTCACGGTAGTCATCGACCCACCGCCGGTAGCCGTCGGAGTCAAGCTCGCGGATGAGCAGGACGCGCGCGTCGTCGCGATGCTCGCGCCAGTCCGTCAGCAGCGGTTCGATCGCGCGTTGCTCGGAGACCGGCAGGTCGGCGCGGTAGAGGTCGGCCGCCTCGAGCAGGACATCGAGGTCGCGGACGGCCCCGAGGCGCGACGCGATCTCGCGCAGGCCGTTGCGATAGCGCTTCGTACGACCCGGCCGGAACGACGCGCCGAAGACACGCCACGCGGCGCGCTGCCGTCGGGTGGCGACGCGCATCGCATGGAGCTCCTCGGGATCGGCCCCGAGCCTCGTTCCCGCCTCGCGAGCGAGCATCCGCGCGAGGTGGAAACGCATCACCTTCCGGCCGGCCTCAGCAACGTGATCATCCACGGTCACGCCCGGCGTCCTGCCGACGACGATGAGCCGCGTGTCGGCGGGGGCCTCCTCCACCGGCGCTCGGACGACATCCGAGGTCGAGGGCACGACCGCATGCGCAGGATCGAGGTCCGCGTCACCCGCGAGTCGGATCGCCTCCAGGCCTGCTTCGAGCTTGCTGCCGGTCTCCGGAGTCAGCCCCGGGTCG
Source organism: Chloroflexota bacterium (assembly GCA_045804485.1). Taxonomy (GTDB): domain Bacteria; phylum Chloroflexota; class Limnocylindria; order Limnocylindrales; family CSP1-4; genus SPCO01. Next base: position 8,144 of record JBJMNA010000276.1, on the reverse strand, counting down.
CCATCGAAGACGACAGCGAGCTCGGCGAGCCCCTCCTCGGCGCCCTTGACGAGCTCGGCTTCGAGCTCGACGAAACGGTCGATCACACGCCCCGCTGAGACGACCTCGACCTCGTCGAGGCTCAGCTCGACCCGCGACTCGGCCGTCTTGACGATCCGCTTCCGACGCATCTGGCGGATCGTGACGACGTCCACGAGCGGCGCATCGCCCGCAAGCTCGAGGACGAGAGATCGGGCGTCCGAGGGCGGCCAGTCGAGCGGGCTCGCCTCGGGATCCGCTGGGCCCTCCAGCTCCTCGCGGCGCATCGAGCCGCCGGCGCCATCGGTCCGGGCCAGCGACTTCGCCGACACGATCGTCCCTCGGGCGGTCTGCCGGATGCGGACCGCGTAGCCCGCCCGTGCGATGTCCCCGTCGGCGGTGTCCACGTAGCGGTCCTCGAACGACGACGATCGTGCCGGCGCCGACGCCACGAACGACCCGATCTCGGGTGCCTCGAGATAGCGCGCCGCCGCGGTCGGATCGGTCACCCGGTACTTGAGCTCGACCTCGATCGCGCGCTCGAGGGCACTCACGCGCGCGGGTCCAGTGAGCCTGCGCCCGCGCCCGGGCGGCGTGGCGTCGGGATCACGCCGCCGTGCGCGAGCGCGTCCTCTTTCATCGTCTCGAAGGTGTCGACGGTGCCCTCCCGGCCCAGGATCTGTTCGGTCCGGACCCACGAGGCGTCGGGCTGGAGCTGCCACGATCGCCTGTCGTCCGCCAGCATGACATCGATGATCGTGGCGATGCGTCCCTGCGCGTCGTGGTCCTCGACCGGGGCGATCGCCTCGACCCGCCGGTCCAGGTTGCGATCCATCAGGTCTGCCGAACCGATGTAGAACTCGCGCTCGCCGCCATTCTCGAAACTCCAGATCCGCGAGTGCTCGAGGAATTCGCCGATCACCGAGCGGACCCGGATGTGCTCCGAGATGTCCGGCAATCCTGGCTGGACGGAGCACGCTCCGCGGATGATCAGGTCGATCGAGACGCCGGCGTTCGACGCCCGGTAGAGAGCCTCGATGACTGCTACGTCGACGATCGCGTTGAGCTTCAGGATGATGTGCGCGGGCCGGCCGGCGACCGCGTGCCCGATCTCGCGGTCGACGAGGTCGAGGAACCGCGGACGCAGGCTGTGCGGCGCGACGAGGAGTCGGCGGAAGGACCGCTGGCGTGACAGCCCGGTCAGGTTGTTGAAGAGGTCTGTGACGTCCGCGCCCAGCTCCGGGCGACAGGTCAGCAGACCGAGGTCGACGTAGAGCCGCGCGGTCTTGGTGTTGTAGTTGCCGGTCCCGATGTGGACGTACCGGCGCAGGCCGGATCCCTCGCGGCGGACGACGAGCGCCGTCTTCGAATGCGTCTTGAGCCCCACGAGGCCGTAGACGACGTGCGCTCCGGCGCGCTCCAGCTTGCGCGCCCAGACGATGTTCGCCTCCTCGTCGAAGCGGGCCTTGATCTCGACCAGGACGACGATCTGCTTGCCGCGCTCGGCGGCGCGGATGAGCGACTGGACGATCGGCGAATCGCCCGATGTCCGGTAGAGCGTCTGCTTGATGGTCAGGACATCGGGATCGTCGGCCGCCTGGGTGATGAACCGCTCGGTGGACGCCGCGAACGATTCGTATGGATGGTGGACGAGGATGTCGCCGGCACGGATCGCGGCGAACACGTCGGCCGGCTCGTCCTCGTCGGGCGGGATCAGCCGCGGCGGTGTCACGGGCGACCATGGGACCGGCTTGAGATCGGGCCGGTCCAGCTCCGCGATCGACCACAGCCCGGTCAGGTCGAGCATGCCGCGGACGTCGTAGCAGTCGTCCTCGCCGAGCCCGAGACCGCGCAGGAGCAACGCGCGCGTCGCCGCCGGCATCGACCGCTCGACCTCGAGCCGGACGGCCGCCCCGAACCGACGCCGCCGGAGCTCCTCCTCGATCGCGAGCAGGAGGTCGTCGGCTTCGTCCTCCTCGATCTCGAAGTCGGCGTTCCGTGTCACCCGGAAGAGGTGGTGCTCGTCGATCTCCATCCCGGAGAAGAGCGTGTCGAGGTTGGCCTCGATGACCTGGTCGATGAGGACGAAGCGCCATGGCTCGACCTCGAGCAGGCGCGGCAGGATCTGGGGCACCTTGACGCGCGCGAAGCCGCGCTCGCCGGTTTCCGGGTCACGCAGCCCGACCGCGATCGAGAGCGACAGCGTCGAGATGTACGGGAAGGGATGTCCGGGGTCCACCGCGAGCGGCGTCAGGACCGGGAAGATCTCGTCGAGGAACCGCTGACGGAGCGCCTCGTGATGCTCGGGGATGGCTGCGTAATCGACGAGGTCGATGCCTTCCGCCGCCAGCGAACGCCGGACCGAGACGAAGATCTGCGAGTGGTCGGCGACGAGGTCAAGGATCCGTGCCCGGGCGGCGGCGAGCTGCTCGTCGGCGGTCCGGCCGTCCGGCGACCGGGCGACCTTGCCGGCCTCCACCTGCTGGCGCAGCCCGGCCACGCGGACCTGGAAGAACTCGTCGAGGTTGTCCGCGAAGATCGCGAGGAACTTGACCCGCTCGAGCAGCGGGTTGCGCTCGTCCCGGGCCTCGTGGAGGACGCGGCCGTTGAACTCGAGCCACGACAGCTCGCGGTTCAGGTAGGGGAACGTGGCTCCTGCGCGAGTCGCACGGCGCTGGCGTGGCGCGACCGTCGGTCGTGCGGCGGCGCCTGGTTCGATCGCGGCCATCGGGTGCGACGTTCCTCTAGGTCGGCTCGGGACGGGCCGCACGCAGCATCCGTCCGGGCGGCCGAGGATAGCACGCGGTCACCCTCACTCCTCCGAGACGTACCGCCGTTCACCGGACGTCGGATCGAGCCAGACGCGCATCCGATGGTGCGATGTCGGGTCGACGAACACCTCGTCGCTCCGTCGAAAACGCGGGTCGAGACGCGTCCCGAGGGGTTCGCCACCGGCGGGGCCGGCCGGACTGCCCGCTCGATCCGTCGCGTCCGATCGATATCGGACGCGCTCGACGAGCGCGGCGATGATGACGACGAGCCCGAGGGCTCCGACCCACAGCCCGCTGATCGTCCCTGCGCCTCCTTGGAGGGCGATGAGCGCGACGCCGGCGACGAGCATCGTCACGCCGAGCAGCAACGCGACGACGCGCGCGACCCCCAACCCGGTCGTCACCGGACGCTCACTCGACGGTCGGGGACGCAGTTGCCGAGGCGTCCGGCGCGACGATGACGGCGGTGCCATAGGCGACGATCTCGCTCATCGTCCCCGACAGCTCGGAGCTGTCGAAACGCATCGAGAGGACGGCGTTCGCTCCGAGCAACGTCGCGTTGGCGACGAGCCGGTCGAGCGCCTGGCGGCGGGTGTCCTCGAGCAGGCTCGTGTACTCGTGGATCTCGCCACCACCGAGCGAGCGGATGCTCGCCATCAGGTTGCCGCCAAGACCGCGGCTCCGGACGACGAGCCCGAAGACCATCCCCTTGGTCTCGACCACGCGATTGCCTGAAACATATGGCGTCGTGACGACGATCATGCGTGCTCCTCGTGACGGTCGGTGATGGGGCCGGCGACGACCGTTCCGTTGGCACGCCTCGACGCGCACGCCTCGCACGGACATCGGTCGCGCAACATGCTGAACGTGTAGTAGCCGGTGTGATGTCCGTCACCCCAGGTCGGAGCGATGGCATAGCCGCCGACCATGGTGACGTCGGTCAGGCGGGTCTGGTCCGCCGTCAAGGTCGGACCGCTGTCGAGCCAGCCCGGCATGCCGGCCTCGCCGCGGCAGAACGCGCATGGGCACAGCCACCGGAGCGTCGTCGTGTCGTACGCAGTCTCGTGGCCGTCGTCCCAGACGATCTCGAGGCGGCCTGCGCCGCGGTCGGCATGGATCGAGACGGGGGTCGTGCCGCTCATGCCACGATCGTACCGCGTCGGAACGGACACGACGCTCGCGAGTCCGGCCGCGGGGTCACCTCGCCGCCGGTCATCGCCGGGATTCGCGGCTATCCTCGGCGGCGTGAGCCTTGACATCGACCACGTCACGAAGCGGTTCGGGGCCGTCACAGCGCTCGACGGGTTGACCTTCGAGGTGCGTCGCGGCGAGGTCTTCGGTTTCCTCGGCGCGAACGGCGCGGGCAAGACGACGACCATGCGGATCTGCCTCGGCATCATCCGCGCCGACGCCGGCGAGATCCGCTGGGACGGTCGCATGACCTCCGAGCTGCCGCGCCGGACCTGGGGATACCTGCCCGAGGAACGAGGCCTCCACCCGCGGATGGGCGTCCTCGACCAGCTCGTCTATTTCGGGTCGCTCTACGGCGAGACGCCCGATCGTGCCCGACGCGAAGCCGTCGCCTGGCTTCGCCGCTTCCGCATCGCGGATCTCGCACCGCGTCGTGCCGAGGAGCTCTCGAAGGGCAACCAGCAGAAGGTCCAGTTCATCGCGGCCGTGCTCCACGACCCCGAAGTGTTGCTGATGGACGAACCGTTCACCGGGCTCGACCCGGTCAATCTGATCCTCCTCCGCGAGGCGTTCACCGAGCTGCGCGACCGCGGCCGGACGCTGGTCTTCTCGACCCACCAGATGGAAGCCGCCGAGGCCCTCTGCGAATCGGTCGCGATCGTCGACCACGGCCGGCTCCTCGCCGGCGGCCGGTTGCGTGACCTCAAACGCGCCAGCGGCCGGCGAACGTTGCGCGTCGTCGTCGACCGGGGTGCGCCCCCGGCGTGGATCGGGGATCTGCCCGGTGTCGAGGCCATGCGGCCCGACGTGGACGGCGCCGAGCTCGAGCTGACGACGTCCGCCGACTCGAGCGCGATCCTCGCGGCGATCGTCGGGAGGGGCGTCGCGGTCACGAGGTTCGACCTCGTCGAGCCGAGCCTCGAGGCGCTGTTCATCGAACACGTCGGGCGACCGTCCGATGACGACATGACCATCGACGCCGCCGTCGCTCCGCCCGTCGCCGCGGGCGGCGTCGCCTGATGGCTAGTCGCGACCCGCTCCTGCCGAACGCGGCGATCGTCGCGCGGCGCGAGTACCGCGACCGGACGCGGAGCCGCCTCTACATCGGCTCGACGGTCGTTCTCGCGTTCCTCGCCGCACTCGTCGCGATCGCCCCGATCGCGGTGCGCGCGGTGGACCGGCAGACCGTCACCCGTATCGCGATCGTCGCCTCCGACGCCGAGCTCGCCCAGCGCGCCGTGTCGGTCGCGGATACGTTGCTCAACAACCCGCCGCCCGGTGCGACCGCCGCGACGTGGAAGAAGCCATTCGACGTCGATATCGTCGCCGACCGCGAGGTCGCCACGTCCGAGCTCGCCAATGGCAGACTCGGCGGCGTCATGTTCGTCGAGCGCGGTGCCGACGGGCAGGTCGACATCGTCCTCCGGACGCCGGAACCCCCAAGCAGCCCGCGCAGCACGATCCTGAGCGTGGCAGCGTTCGGGATCGGGGTCCTCGACTGGAGCGCTCGGCTGCCGCCCGACGCCGCCCGCGACGCCTTCCATCAGCCGACGTTCCAGGTGCAATCGATCAACACCGCGACCGACGCCGGCGTCGCCCTCGACGCCCGCGCCGCGGCGAGTCGATACGTCCTCGGGCTGGTCTTCGTGATCCTGCTGTTGATCTCGATCATCATCTACGGGATGTGGGTCGCGACCGGTGTCGCGGCCGAGAAGAGCAGCCGGGTCATGGAGCTGATGATCAGCGCGGCATCGGCGCGGCAGATGCTGACCGGCAAGGTCGTCGGGATCGGGGCCGCCGGGCTGACCCAGTACATCGCCATCGCCATTCCCGCGTTCGTGCTGCTGGCTCTCCAGAACCAGATCGCGACGGCCGTCCTCGGGCCCGACTGGGTGACCGGTGCGCCGCTCGGCGGGCTGTCGGCGCCGATCCTGCTCGGATACGGCGTGTTCTTCCTGTTGGGCTACGTCCTGTTCGCGCTGATCTACGCCTCGATGGGCTCGTTCGTGTCGCGCCCGGACGACCTGCAGACGCTGTCGCTGCCATTGAGCCTCGTGGCGATGGCGGGCTACCTCATCGGCATCCTGGCGCTCGGCGGCGCCAACGGAACGCTGGTGACCGTCGCGTCATTCCTGCCGCCGTTCAGCCCGTTCGTGATGCTCGCCCGGCTGATGGTCTCGGCGGTCCAGCCGTGGGAGATCGTCGTCTCGGTCGCGTTGCTCGTGGGAGCGGTCGGGCTGACCGCTGTGTTCGCGACCCGGATGTACGCGGCCGGGGTGTTGCTCTACGGCCAGCGTCCGGGCTTGCGCGCGTTCATCGCCGCGGCGCGGCGCGGCTGACGGGGCGATCGGCCCGGCGAGCGCCCGTCGCCAGGCCAGATCACTCCTCGTCGAGCGGCAACCGGCTGATCAGCGCCAGGACCGGCGCGGCCGCAGCGGTCGGCGGCGTCTCAAGGTCGGCGTCGGCGGTGGCGAGCGTGTCGCCACCGGGCCCTGCCGCCACGAAGCGCCACAGCCGGCTGCGGATCCCCGGCAGGTACGGGCTCGTGCGCTGACGCGCGAGGATCCCGGCGATCCCCTGGGCCGCGGCCGCCTCGAACAGCGCGATCCCCTCGGTCGCGATGGCCGGGACCGCGACGACCTCGTCCCCCGGGCGCAGCACGCGCCGGAGCGTCTCGCGTCGGCGGACAAGTGGCTGCGACAGCAGCGATCGTCCGTCGACGTGTAGCAGGTCGAACGCGAGGAACGCGACCGGGCGCCCGGCTTCGCCCGCGAGACGTCGGGCGAGCTCGGCGCGATCCGCCCGGCCCGCCGCGTCGACGACGACGAGCTCGCCGTCGAGGATCGCCGACCGCGCCGCCACCCGGACGGCCAGTCCCGCGAGCTCCGGCAGCGCCGCCGTCACGTCCCGCCCAGAGGCGTCCCGGACGACGACATCACCGCCGCCGGGCGCGTCGCCCGGCCCGACCGCGACGATCGCCCGCTCGCCGCCCCACCACGGCTCGAACAGGTGATCGTCGGAATCGAATGGCGCCGGCAGCGCACGCGGAAGCATCGGCCGCAGGTCGGGGAGATCGGGCAGCCCGTCGGCCTCGAGGCTCAGCGAAAGCTGGTCGGCCATCGTCTCCCGATGGTAGACCGGTAGACTGCACGCGTCCCAACCCTCGGAGGAATGCCGTGCCGCGTCCGCCACGCCCCGACGACCTGTACCGCCTCCGGGTGGCGACCGAGCCGCGCCTCTCGCCGGATGGTCGGCGCGCAGCGTTCGTCGTCCAGACGGTCGCGCCAGGTTTCGACGGGTACCGACATGCGATCTGGCAGGTCGAGACCGACGGAGCAACGTCCCCGCGACAGCTCACGATCGGCTCGAGGCACGATCACCACCCGCGCTACTCGCCGGATGGGCTGACGCTCGCGTTCATCTCGGACCGGCGGTCCCAGGTCGAGGAGGATCCGGTGGCCGATGCCCTCGGTCGCGGACGATCCGCCGGCGACGGCCCCGACCGCAGACACGACCGGGAGGACGGTAGCCAGGTCTACCTGCTGCCTCTCGACGGTGGAGAGGCGCGGCGCCTGACCGATCTGCCGCGCGGCGTCGACGCCTTCGAATGGTCGCCCGACGGCACGCGCCTCGTCGTCGTCAGCACATCGCACGGCGCAACGCGAGTGGATGACGACAAGCGACGGGGCATCGAACGCCGTCGCGAGCCCGGCCTTCCGCCGGAATCCGACTACAGATTCCTCGACCGGCTCGACTACATGCTCAACGGGACCGGATTCACGTACGACAGGGTCGCCCACCTGTGGCTGGTCGAAGTCGCGACGGGCGCGGCCACGCGGCTGACCGATGGCCGCGTCCCCGACGCGGAACCCGCCTGGTCGCCCGATGGCCGCCGGATCGCGTTCACATCGAACCGGCGACGCGACGCCGACCTCGTCTCTGGCCACATGGACATCCATGTCGTGGACGTGGCGACCCGCGTGGTGACGGCCGTGACGCGCGGCCCGCGCTCCATGTTCACGACACCGACATGGATGCCGGACGGAAAAACGATCGCCGCTCTTGGGCACCGGCTCGAGGGAGGCGCAGGGAGCCGCAACGACATCTGGCTGTTCGCCGCCGACGGACGGGACGCGACACCGACGGCCGGGCGGAACCTGTCGG
>JBJMNA010000275.1:0-3741 GCA_045804485.1 Chloroflexota bacterium | reverse complement strand
GAAGATCGGAGCTGTCGATGCCATCTGGCATCTCGGCGACGTCGTCGGGTACGGTGCCCAGCCGGACGAGGTCGTCGCGCGCCTGAGCGAGCTCGGCGCGACTGGGGTCCGAGGCAATCACGACGCGGCTGCCACGGGCGCGACCGACATCGCGTGGTTCAACCCCGAGGCCCGCGCCGCGATGGAGTGGACGCGCACGACCATCGCCGACACGACGCGGGCGTGGCTCGCGGCGCTCCCGCAGCGCCGGACCGATGGCGATTTCACGCTCGTCCACGGGAGCCCGCGTGACCCGACGTGGGAGTACGTCACCTCGGCCGCCCTCGCGCGCGCGGGCCTGTCCGCGATCGCCACCGAGCATGGCCTGCACGGTCACACCCACGTCCCGATCGCGTTCACCCAGGTCGACGGTCGCATGCGCACCCTCGCTCCGCGCGCCGGGAACACGGTGGCGCTCGGCGAGGGCCGGACGCTCCTGAATCCAGGCAGCGTCGGGCAACCACGCGACGGCGATCCCCGCGCGAGCTACCTGATCCTCGACACCGGCGCCGGGACGGCCACCTGGGGCCGCATCGCGTACGACTTCGAGGCGGTCGGCTCGATGATCCGCGCTGCCGGCCTGCCCGCGCGCCTCGCCGACCGGTTGCGCACCGGCGCCTGATGATCGGGGGGCGGAGATCCCTTCAGGGCCGCAAACCCGGCGACAAGCGCGTGCGCGTCGCGCGCCCGCATTCGCCGTACTTCCGCTACACAGGCCCGGGCCAGCTGACGGCCAAGGAGGCTGCGAGCGCACCGACGACGGCAAGCGGCAAGGCATTCGCGAGTATCCGCGGACTCTTCTTCGGTCGCCCGCTCGCGAGCGAGGAGGAGCTCGGCGAGAGGCTCTCGAAGACGAAGGCGCTCGCGATCTTCAGCTCGGACGCGATCAGCTCGTCGGCGTACGCGACCGAGGAGATCCTCCGCGTCCTGATCCTCGGTGGCGCAGCGGCTCTCGTGCTCGGCGTCGAGGTCAGCATCGCCATCTCGATCCTTCTCGTCGCGGTCGCCATCTCGTACCGGCAGATCTGCATCGCCTACCCGACCGGCGGCGGCTCGTACACGGTCTCGCGCCGGAACATCGGGCGGACGGTCAGCCTGGTCGCCGCCTCCGCCCTTCTCATCGACTACGTCATGACGGTCGCGGTGTCGACCTCGTCCGCCGTCGAGCAGATCGTCTCGGCCTTCCCCGCGCTCAATGCCGAACGCGTGCTCATCGGCGTCGCGGCGATCTCGCTGATCGCGGTCGCGAACCTCCGCGGCTTGCGCGAGGCGGGCAACATCTTCGCCGCACCGACCTACCTGTTCATCGTCTCGTCGCTGGTGATGATCGCCGTCGGCGGGTTCCGGATCGTCGTCCTCGGTGAGGGCCACACGTACGGTCCGACGGCGGTCCAGCAGCTCAACGACACCGTCCAACCGATCACGGTCCTCCTCTTGTTGCGAGCATTCGCCGCCGGTGCCGTCGCCCTGACCGGCACCGAGGCGATCGCGACGGGCGTCCCGGCCTTCAAGCCCCCCGAGGCGAAGAACGCGGCGACGACGCTCGCCGTCATGGCGGCGCTCCTCGCGACGCTGTTCATCGGGATCACGTTCCTCGCGGTCAACTTCGCGATCCTGCCGGTCGAATTCCCCGAGAAGCAGACGGTCATCGCGCAGGTGGCGCGGACCGTCTACGGCGACGGCGTGATGTTCTACCTCTTCCAGGTGTTCACTGCGACCCTGCTGTTCCTCGCCGCCAACACGAGCTTCAACGCCTTCCCGCGCCTGCTCGCGATCCTGGCCGGCGACGCTCACATGCCGCGCCAGTTCGCGCTCCGCGGCGACAGGCTCGCGTTCTCGTACGGGATCATCGTTCTCGCCACGCTTGCCGCTCTGCTGATCGTCATCTTCGGCGGCTCGACCCATCTGCTGATCCCGCTCTACGCGGTCGGCGTCTTCATCGACTTCACGATCAGCCAGACCGGGATGATCCGCCACTGGCTTCGCGAGCGCTCGCCCGGCTGGCGGAGGCGCCTCGGCATCAACGCGTTCGGCGCGGTCCTGACGGGCATCGTGGCCGTCATCGTCACCGCGGTGAAGTTCTTCGACGGGGCGTGGCTGGTCCTCGTGCTCATCCCGATCCTCGTCGGGATCATGACCTTCATCCACCGCCAGTACGCCGCCCAGGAGGCGGAGCTGCGCGTCCGCGACGAGGGGCTGCTGCCCGGGCCGCATCGGGAGCAGCGCGTCATCATCCCGGTCAACGGGATCAATCGTGCGGTCGTCCAGGCGGTCAACTTCGGCCGGTCGCTCGCGCCCGACATCCGGGCCGTCTACGTGACCGACGACCTCGACGTCGCGGATGCGATGCGCGCCCGCTGGGACCGGCAGCTGCCCGACGTCCCCCTCGTCATCGTCGAGTCGCCGTACCGGCAGGTCATCTCGCCCGTGGTCGCCTACCTGGACATCCTCGACCAGGCCTGGCCGCCCGACAAGGAGGCTCCCGTCACTATCGTCGTCCTGCCGGAGTACGTCGCACGTCACTGGTGGGACCGGCTGCTCTACAACCAGACCGCGAATCGACTGAAGGCCGCGCTCATCGGACGCGAGCACACCGTCATCGCTGACGTACCCTATCGCCGCGGCCACTGAGGCCAGCACGCCCCTCACCGCATCGGAGTCCACGTGATCGGAGGGCGGCGACCCCTGCGGGGCCGCAAACCAGCGGACCGGCGCGTCCGAGTCGAGCGTCCGCACGCGCCCTACTTCCGATACATGGGCCCCGGCACGCTGGTCGCCAAGCCAGCCGCGAACGTCGCGCTGACGCCGACGGGCCGGGCCGTCAGCCGGGTCCGCGGCGTCGTCTTCGGCCGCCCGCTCTCGACCGAGGAGGAGATCGGCGAGCGGCTCTCAAAGACGAAGGCCCTCGCGATCTTCAGCTCGGACGCCATCAGCTCGTCGGCCTACGCGACCGAGGAGATCCTGCGCGTCCTCCTGCTCGCAGGTGCGAGCGCGCTCTTCCTCTCGCTCGAGGTCGCTATCGCGATCACGATCCTGCTCGCGGTCGTCTCCGTCTCGTACCGGCAGGTCTGCCGCGCATACCCCAACGGCGGCGGCGCCTACATCGTCGCGAAGACCAATCTCGCTCCGCTCTTCGGGCTCATCGCAGCTGCTGCCCTTCTGATCGACTACGTGATGACGGTGTCGGTGTCGACCGCCGCCGCGATCGCCCAGATCCAATCCGTCGTCCCAGCGGCATACAACGTGCGGATCGAGATCGCGTTCGTGTCCATCTCGCTCATCACGATCGCGAACCTGCGCGGCCTCCGCGAGTCCGGGAACATCTTCGCGGTGCCGACCTATCTCTTCGTCGTGCTCGCGCTCGGCATCGTCGCGATCGGCGTCGTCAACATCTTCGCGGGGACCGTCGTCTCGCCACCCCAGCCGGACGCGCAGCCCTTCCCGAGCACGCTCGAGCCGATCGGCATCCTCCTGCTCCTCAAGGCATTCGCCGGCGGCTCTGTCGCGCTCACCGGCGTCGAGGCCATCGCCAACGGCGTGCCGGCGTTCAAGCCGCCGGAGTCGCGGAACGCCGCGAACACGATGACCGCGATGTCAATCCTGCTCGGGATCCTGTTCATCGGGCTCACCCTCGTCGCGGTCCAGTACGGCCTTCGTCCGACGAACCCGGGTGGCTCGTCGGTCGTCGCGCTCGCGGCCGCG
>JBJMNA010000274.1:0-3314 GCA_045804485.1 Chloroflexota bacterium | reverse complement strand
GGCACCCTCGAGCTGGACGTCGAAGTGGCGCATCCCGAGGGTCCGCTTCATGGCTTCGCGGGTCATCGCGAAGACTTCCGGCAGGACGTCGTCGAGCGCCTTCTGCAGCCGCGCGTTCTCGCGCTTGCGGCGGTCGGCCTTCAGCTCGCGGCGCCGCTCGAGGTCGGGATGATGGCGCTCGTCGTCCGAGGGCTCATCGGGTTCGGCTGCCTCGAGCACCTCCGCCTTGAGCTCGGCGAAATGGGCGCGGATGTCCTCGTCGGAAAGGGCTTCGTACTCGGCTTCGAGCGCGTTCGTCTCGGCGACCAGCGGCTCGAGCCGTCGGATCTCGCGGTCGTTCGAGTCGACGAATCGGTTCAGGAATCTCATGGCACGGCTGAGTATAGGCGAGGCTGTCGCCGAGACCGCCCGAACGTCAGGTGCCGGTGCCGAGCCTCCAGAAGCCGATGCCATAGCCCACGACGAGGATCCCGAAGGTCGCGAGACCCAGCACGAGCCAGAAGAGGACCGACTGGAACCGCGTCGTCGGGTTCATCTCCGGGTTGCCGAGCTTCGGCAGCCGGTCGCCGCGGAGCGCGGTCCCCCAGCGGTCGGACTGCAGCTGGTCGCGCCAGTCCGGCTCGGGGTCCGTGACGGGCGTGAGGCCACCTTCGCCGTCTGGTTTGTGGAGCTGGAGTGTCATCGGTCTCCTGCCGGGGAAGCGATCCGCGTCGCGAGCGCCGGAGCCCCGTCGTCCTCGTCACGAGTGTCGAGCGTCCCCTCGGAGCCATCCTCCCACAGGAGCATCTCCTGCGTCAGCGATACCTCGCTCGAGAACAGCGCTCCGACGGATTCTCCGCGGTGGATGCGCCGGATCGCCTCGCCGATGAGCGGCGCGACCGACAGCGTCGTGATCCGACCGAGCTGCTTGCGCGGCGGGAGTGGCACGGAATCGGTCAGCACCACCTCTCGCAGGTTCGACTCGGCGATCCGGTCGATGGCGGGGTCCGACAGCACGCCGTGCGTCGCGCACGCGTAGATCTCGGTGACACCTTCGCGCTCGAGCGCCCGGGTGATCTCGACGAGCGTGCCGGCCGTGTCGATCTCGTCGTCGACGATGATCGCGCGCTTGCCCTTGACCTCGCCGATGACGTTCATGAGCTCTGCCCGGTCGAGGTTCCCCACCCGCCGCTTCTCGATGATCGCGAGCGGCGCGTCAAGCAGCTCGGCGAACGCCCGCGCACGCTTGGCGAAGCCGAGGTCCGTCACGACGACGGGGTCCTCGATGTGCTTGTGTCGGTAGTAGTTCGAGAGCATGTGGACGGCGGTCAGCTCGTCGACGGGGATGTTGAAGAAGCCCTGGATCTGGCCCTGGTGGAGGTCCATCGTCAGGACGCGGTCGGCGCCCGCGACCGTGATCATGTCGGCGATCAGCCGCGCCGTGATCGGGACGCGTGGCTGGTCCTTCTTGTCCGACCGACCGTATGCGTAGTACGGGATGACGGCCGTGATCCGGCCCGCGCTCGCCCGCTTGAACGCGTCGATCATGATCAGCAGTTCCATGATCGACTGGTTGACCGGGTGGCAGGTGGGCTGGACGATGAACACGTCCTTCTCACGGACGTTCTCGAGGATCTTGACGAAGATGTTCTCGTTCGCGAACTGGAAGACCTCGACCTTGCCGGCCTCGGTCCCGAGGTAGCGCGAGATCTTCCGGGCGAGATCCGGGTTCGAGTTGCCGTGATAGATCTCGAACTGGTCCGCGTACAAGCCCGCCGCCTCCCGTCCGCCGCCGAAGGCCGAGAAGGCCGTCACGCCGACCTTACCCGCCCGATCCGGGCTCGGTCGGGCTCGTGCCGTCCGCTCCCGGTCCGCCATCGTCGCCCATGCCGTCGCGCTCTGCAAGTCCGGGCCGGAAGGCGGCGATGGCCGCGACCCGGTCCCCTTCCGCCAGGCGCATGACGATCACGCCGCGAGCCTGCGCGGAATAGCGGTTGATCGAGTTCGTCTCGGTCCGGATCACCTGGCCGCCCTCGGAGATCAGGACGAGCTCCTCGTCTTCCTCGGTGACCTGCTGGACGGCCGCGACGGAGCCTGTCTTCTTGCCCTCGAGAGCGATCAGCCGGACGCCCTGGCCGCCGCGATGCTTGCGTCGGAACTCGGTGAGCGCGACCCGCTTGCCGTAACCGGTCTCGGTCAGGACAAGGAGGTCCGCACCCGGCTCCACGACGCTCATCGCGACGACGCTGTCGCCCTCCTTCTTGAGAAGCCGGATACCGATGACACCGGTCGCGATCCGGCCCATCGGCCGAACCTCGTCCTCGGCGAACCGGGCGAGCATCCCCTCGGCTGTCGCGATGATCACGTCGTCGGAGCCACCGGAGACATCGACCCACGCGAGCTCGTCGTTGTCGTTGATCGAGATCGCATAGATGCCGGTCGACCGCACGCGCTCGAACTGTTCGAGCGGCGTCTTCTTGATGATGCCGCGGCGGGTCGCCATGACCAGGAAGTGGCCGGGCTCGAAGTTCGGCAGCATGATGGTCGCCATCGGGACCTCGCCGGTCTCGACCTGGACGCCCGGCAGGTTGATGATCGGGATCCCCTTCGCCTGGCGGCTCGCGTCAGGGATGGCGTGGACCTTGGCGCTGAAGACGCGCCCGCGGTTCGTGAAGAACAGCGCCCAGTCGTGGGTGTTCGCGACCAGCAGGTGCTCGACCGCGTCCTCCTCGCGGGTGACGTGGCCGATGATCCCCTTGCCACCGCGGTGCTGACGTCGGTAGGTCGCGACCGGCTGGCGCTTGATGTAGCCGCGGGTCGAGATCGTCACGACGACGTCCTCGTCGGCGATCAGGTCCTCGTCGGTCATCTCGCGGCTGGAGTCGTCGGCGACGCGTGTCCGCCTCTCGCCCGCGTACTTCTTCTTGAGCTCGGTCAGCTCGTCCTTGATGATCTGGCTGACACGCGCCGGGTTGGCGAGGATGTCCTCGAGCTCGGCGATGAGCTGGATGACCGAGAGGTACTCGTCCTCGATCTTCTGGCGCTCGAGCGCCGCGAGCCGGGCGAGCCGCATGTCGAGGATGGCCTGCGCCTGGAGCTCGGACAGGTCGAACCGGCTCATCAGGTTGTTGCGCGCGTCCTCGACCTCCTGTGACTCGCGGATGGTCCGGATGACGGCGTCGAGGTTGTCGAGGGCGATCTTGAGGCCCTCGAGGATGTGCGCCCGCGCTCGAGCCTTGGCGAGGTCGAACTCGGTGCGCCGGCGGATGATCTCGCGCCGATGGTCGATGTAGTGGACGAGGACGCTCCGGAGCGGGAGCGTCTGGGGCTGGCCG
>JBJMNA010000273.1:0-2061 GCA_045804485.1 Chloroflexota bacterium | reverse complement strand
GGAGTCGCTGCCGTGCCAGAACGCGGAGTTGCCCGAGAGCCCCACGAGCAGCGGCAGGTGCTCGCGGAGCGCGTTGTAGACGACGATCGACATCTCGCGGTCGGGTATCCCCACGTGCACGTGGAGCGCGCAGTCCGGCGTCCGCTGAACGATGCCGCGCAGATTCGCGCACTCGCGCATGTAGCGCTCGGCGTCGACGATCTGGACGTCGCCGAACTCGGCCGAGGGATGGACGCCCGCGCCGAGCAGGCATCCGCCGGCCTCGCGCACCTCGGCGCGGTGCAGGCGGAGCGCCGCGACGGCCTCGCCCACGTCGGTCGACGGCGGCGAGGCGAGCTCGATCTGAGCCTCGTAGAGGTCATGCTTGATGTCCGCGCTCGTCTCCCCGATCGCCGCGAGGATGCGCGAGCTCTCGTGCGCGAGGGCATGCGTTCGAGGGTCGACCAGGAGGAGCTCCTCCTCCACGCCGACCCTGAATGGAGCCGGTGGCATCGCGCAAGGATGGCGAACTAGGCTCCCGGGCGGATGTGGGCGCAGCACGAGATCACGCTTCCCGCGCTGCCGCGCGGGTTCCACCTCGTCACGCGCGAGGTCGAAGCGGGGATCCCGGAGCTCGGTTCGCTCGCGGTCGGCATCTGCCACGTGTTCATCCGCCACACATCGGCGTCGCTGACGCTGAACGAGAACGCGAGCCCCGACGTGCGGCGCGACTTCGAGACATGGTTCAGCCGGGCGGTCCCCGACGGTGCCGACTACTTCCAGCACACGCTCGAGGGCGACGACGACATGCCCGCGCATGTCAAGGCGTCACTCCTGGGGTCGTCGGTGACGATCCCCGTCACCGGCGGCAGGCTCGGCCTCGGCACGTGGCAGGGCATCTACCTCTGCGAGCACCGCAACGACGGCGGCTCCCGCCGGGTGACCGTCACCGCGTGGGGCGAGCCCCGCTGACGATCTCGATCGTGCCCAGTGGGGTACGCATGCGATCGACCACCTCGACGCGCTTGAGCCGCGCGTCGCGGAGAAACTCGGGCAGCCGGCCGGCGACGTTGCTCGACGTGGTGCGGAAGCCGTCGAGCAGCTGAACGCCGAGGAACGCGGCGCGCATGAACGGGTCCTGAGGCCTCCCCCAGTCCGCGATCAGGACGCGGCCGCCCAGGCGGAGGACGCGGTGGATCTCCTCGGCGGTGTCGGCCTTCGCCTCGTCGGTCAGGTGGTGGAAGAAGAGCGTCGAGACGACGACGTCAAAGCTCCGCGCGTCGTACGGCAGCTCGTTCGAGAGGCCCGGCTGAAGCGAGAGCTTGACGCCGGCGTCCCTCGCCTTGGCCTTTGCCCGCTCGAGAATCGCTCGATCGGCGTCGAGGCCGCAGACCTTGGCCTTCGGGTTCTCCTTCTTGATCTCGATCGCCAGCGTGCCCGTGCCGCACCCCAGGTCCAGCACGGACTCGTCGTCCTTGACCCGCGCGTGCTCCATCAGCCGCCGCTTGAAGCCCCGCTCGCGGCTCGTGATCGCCACTACCGGGTCGTACAGCCGCGTCAGTGCGTCATAGCGCAGCGCAGGAATGAATTGCGGATGCCGGCCCGCCACAGCGCGACCGTAACCGAAACCGAACCGGCGGAGTCCGTCTCCCGGATGTGCGAACATGCGTTCGTGCGATGGGACAACCTCAAGATGACCACCGAGGAGGAGGAGCGCCTGACCGGCTACTCGGACCCGGCGGTCGTCCGCCACTTCGACGCACCAGAAGCGATGGGGGTCAAGTTCTACGAGGTTCGCGCTAAGTCAGCGCTCAACCGCGTCCCGAAGCAGAGCCAGGTCCCGTTCCGCTGGACGATCAATCCGTACAGGGGCTGCAGCCATGGGTGCATTTTTTGCTTCGCCCGTCCGACGCACCAGTTCCTCGACATGAACGCGCGTGAGGACTTCGATCGGAAGATCGTCGTCAAGGTCAATCTCCCCGAGCTCGTTCGCAAGGAGCTGGCTCGTCCTTCGTGGACTCACGAGCACGTCGCTCTCGGGACGAACACGGATCCGTACCAGTGGGTCGAGAAGCGGTATCG
>JBJMNA010000272.1:0-8559 GCA_045804485.1 Chloroflexota bacterium | reverse complement strand
CGATCGCAACGATTCGGCCGCCGGCCACCGCGATGTCAGCCCTTCGGGAACCGGTCGCGGTGACGACCGTCCCGCCACGGATGACGAGATCGGTCATGCCGTCACCCGCGCCGATGCTCTCGAGTGGCATACGAGCTGACGGTCACGCGCGACCCGCAACCCGTCACTCGACCTCGCGGATTGAGATCGCCTGGGCCCCGTCCCACAGGCAGCGCCGGCCCATCTCGCGCAATCGGTCGTCCCAACCGTCGTCGGCGATCACCGACGCGAAGTGATTCGCTGCGAGCTGGCCGACCTTGGATGCCGTCGTGCAGCCGCCGTAGGGGAAGAAGATCTCGCACTCGCTGATGCCACCGGGGTAGATCGCCAGCTGACCTGGCGCCGGATGCGACGTGTGGTTCTCGTAGTCGAGGCCCGGCCGGAAGTCACCGAAGGGGATCCACGTCGATTCGCCGGTCCAGCGGCAGTGGATGAGCTTCGACTCGATCGGCAGCATGTGCCGGATCGCCTCGATCGTCCGAGGCGCGGCGGGCTCCCATCGAGCGCTAAAGTGGAGGTCACCGACGACGATTTCCAACCGACCCATGCGCGGAGGATAGCGTGGCGCAGGAGGCCAAACTTCCCGGTCCGACCATCTCGACCCACATCCTCGACACCGGGCGCGGCATGCCTGCGGTCGGTGTCCACGTGACGCTGTACCGCCTCGCCGACGACGGGAAGCCGATCCGGCTGACCCAGGCGCTGACCGACGACGACGGCCGCGTCCGAGATCTGCTCGAGCGCCCGCTGACCGCCGGTGACTATCGGATCGACTTCAACCTGGGGCGTGGCGCGTTCTTCGAACGGATGAGCGTCGACGTGCACATCACCGATGTCACGCGGAGCTACCACGTCCCGCTGCTGATGTCGCCGTTCTCGATGGCGACCTACCGCGGGAGCTGACCCAGAAGCGTCAGGGGATGACGAGGAAGCCGTCGACGTCGACGCGGGGATGCCCGGGCGTTGCGAGGACGACGAGCTTGATCGTATGGCTGCCGGCCGACTTCCACGACCGTGCCGCCACGACGTTCCGTGGCGTCCAGCTCGAGCGATGCAGGTCGACTGTCGACACGTAGACCCCATCGACGTAGAACTTCGCGCTGCCGCGGCTCGCGCCCCGCGGCGCGACGATCGCGACCGACCGCCCAGTGAACCGGAACGTGACCGACGCACCCTTGTGCGTCGCGTACCGTTGCCGGCCGCCCGATGCCGAGCTCGTTCGGAACGTCCGCCACGTCCCGTGATAGGTCACCTTGACGCCCGACTCCTGGTAACGCGCCGGGGTGATCGTCGTCGCGTCCGACCAGTCGCTCCAATTGCCCGCGCCATCGCGAGCCCGAATGCGGAAGCTCGTCGAGGCGCCGATAGGCACAGGGCGGTCGGCATGCCGGCTCGATGTCGACCCGACCGGCGTCGTCCACGGACCGAGTCCCGCGCGCTGCCCGACTCCATATCCGGCGATGCCGGTCTGATCATCCGTCCCGGCGGGCCAGTCGACGCGGACGGTGGCCGACGTCGATGACAGTTGCGACCCGACGACGAACCGGAAGGAGCTCGGTGCCGCGGCAACGGGCGGTGTCTGGTCCATCGCCCGCCAGCCGTCGACGATCCGGCCCGTCGCCGTCAGCCCTGCCGTCCACGAATCGGGCTTACCACTCCCCAGGATGCGTGCCCGAAGCGCGACCGGGTCGTCGGCCAGCGCGGGCAAGACGGATGCGACGAGTGCAGCGACGCCGGAGACGTGGGGCGTCGCCATCGATGTCCCGTCCAGCCAGCCCCAGCCCGGCGTCGGATGCCCGGGGTCGGCGGGGAGGCTGCTCAGGATCCCCTCGCCGGGAGCCGCGATGTCGACTGTCCGCGGGCCGTAGTTCGAGAACGAGGACAGCCCGCCGCGGTTATCGACAGCCGCGACCGAGATGATGTTCGGCAGGTCGAATGAGGCCGGCAGGTTCGTCCACGGGCCGTCGTCGTTGTCCCCGCCGTCGTTGCCCGCCGCGGCCACGAAGAGCATCCCGGAATCCCGGATCGCGTCGTACAGCTCGGGCGCATCGCTCGGTGCGCCGATCCCGCCCCACGACGCGTTGGCGATCCGGACGCCGAACGACTTGGCGTAGTGGATCGCGGCGATGGCCATCGAGTCGAAGCCGCAGTCGAGGTCGTCGCCGAGGAACTTGAGGGCCATGATCGAGACGCCGGGCGCGACGCCGACGACGCCGGCGCCGTCGAGGGATGCCCCAAGGATCCCCGCGACGTGCGTGCCGTGGAAGTCGTCGTTGAAGTCGTGGACCGTGTTGTCGTCGTGGCAGAAGTCCCAGCCGTGGACGTCGTCGATGTAGCCGTTCGCGTCGTCATCGATGCCGTTCGTCTCCTTGCCGCCGCCGCTCTCACCGGGGTTCGTCCAGGCGCGCGCGGCGAGGTCGGGATGGCTGAAGTCGACGCCATCGTCGATGACCGCCACGACGGTGCTGGCGCTGCCCGTCGTGAGCGCGAAAGCCTCCGCGGCGTCGACGTCGACGTCCGGGACGCCACCGGTGTCCGGCGTTCCCTGGTAGATGTCCTGGCCCGTGTTCTCGAGGCCCCATTGCTCGACCCAGTACTGCTCCGCGGTCGGGTCCGTGTCGCGATATCGGCGATGGTCGACGCTCACGCGCTCGACGTGCGGGTCGGCGCGGAGCGCGGCGATCGTCGCGTCACGGGACCCGGGCTCGGTGTCGACCACGGTCGTTCGGTCGATCGCGACGCTCGGGCCGCTTGTCGAGACGGCGCCGGCGGCCCGGAGGCTCGCATGGCGGCTGAGCGTCGACGTGCCTCCACGGAACGTGACGATGAGCCGGTCGGGGTCGTCGCCGGTCGGACGATCCCAGGCGTTCCGCGCCGCGCGGATCGCGCCGTCCGGGGGACGTGTCGGGCCTGCTGCGTGCGTGGAAACAGTCGGGATGGTGCTCGCCGCGACGACGAGGAGCATCGCGACAGCGGCGGTGACGGAGCGCGGGACGCGGCGGACGGGGCCCATGTGTCTCGCATCCTATGTCGGACGCAGATCCGCCGTGACACGCTAGATGTCACGGGCATCGGCCACCGTTCGGGTCATGCAGGCACCCACATTCGCCGACGTCAGACCCATCAGCCCCATCCGACCGGCGCCCGACGCGCCTCCGGCAGCGCGCGTCCGCCTCGACGGCGACCGCATCCATATCGATCGCCTCACGGTCGAGGACCCCGCGCTGGCCGTCTTCCTGGCCGAGCGCCCCGAGGACGATCGGGCCGACCTCGTCGCGCGTGCCGTCCGGATCGGCCTCCTCGCGCTCCAGGATGCCGGCGTGACTGTCAACGTCGACGTTGTCCGCGGCGAGTTCGAAAAGCTCGTCCGCCAGGCGGAATCCGTCAACGAGAAGGCCGCCCAGGCGCTCGAGCAGACGCTCCGCGCCAACTTCGCCGACGGCGACGGCCGGCTGCCCCGGACGCTCGAGAAGTTCCTCGGCGACCGCGGCGCACTCCGCTCGATGGTCGACGAGCTGTTCGACGAGACCAAGCGCGACAGCGCGATCGGCCGCATCGGGTCGATGCTCGAGCGCTACTTCGACGGCGACGCGTCCAAGCTCGCGGTCCTGCTCGACCCGACCCGGCTCCACTCACCGATGCACCAGTTCCGCCAGGAGATGACCGAGGGGTTCCGCTCGCTCGAGGAGCGTCTCGTCGCGATCGAGGCCGCTGCGTCCGCCCGGGGCGCCGAGCGAGCGCGCTCGACGGCCAAGGGCGGCGACTTCGAGGACCTGCTCGAGGCGATGCTCGCCGACCTCGCACGCGGCACGGGCGACCTCCTCGACCGGACCGGGACCGACACGGGCGCCGTGATCAAGTCCAAGAAGGGCGATTTCGTGCTGACCGTTGACGCGCGGGTCGCGCGCGGCTGCGACGTGAAGGTCGTCATCGAGGCGAAGGACCGGCCGATGTCGATGCGCGCGATGCGCGACGAGCTCCGCGAGGCCCGCGAGAACCGCGGGGCGGCCGTCGCTGTCGTCGTCTTCAGCGCGGCCCACGCGCCGGCCGGCGTCGCGCCGTTCAACCTCGTCGGCGACGACGTCTACTGCGTCATCGACCCGGACGACCCTGAACCCGCGACGCTCGAGGCCGCCGTCCGCCTCGCACGGCTGCTCGCGCTCGCATCGCTCGTGGAGCGCGAGGTCGAGATGGACGCAGCCGCCATCGCCGCGGCACTGACCGCGATCCGCGAGCAGGTCGAGGTCGTCCGGACGCTGAAGGCGCAGCTGACCTCCATCTCCAACGCGACGAAGGCCGTCTGGACAGGTCTCGACACGATGCGTTCGAACATCCTCGCGCGCGTCGGTGAAGCCGAAGCGGAGATCCGCGCCCAGGCTGGGTGACACCCCAACACGTCGTCCGGCGGCGGGGGTTGCACCCATAGGGCACACTTGCCCGAGATGTACCGCCGGGTCCCGTCACTCGTCTTTGCCCTGCTCCTGGCCTTTCCGGTCGTCGCCCCGGCAACCGCCACGGAACCAGCCGCCAGCCCGGCCGTCGAGCCGTGGGTCGCACCTGCGCCCCCTCCGACGGACCCCGGCGATGTCGGCGATGCCGCTGACAACCCCGGATCCGCGGAGGCGCAGACCGCCGCGCCGGCCAAGGCCAAGGCCGGCGCGCTCGACGCGACGGACCGGTACATCGTCGTGGTCCGGCGCGGCGCCGACACGACCGCGGTCGTCGAGAAGGCCGGCAAGCGCGACGGCGTCAAGGCCGACCACACGTTCACCAAGGCCCTGCACGGCTTCTCGGCCAAGCTTGACGCGAAACAGAAGGGCGATCTCGCCGCCGACCCGAACGTCCTCGCCGTGGTACCCGACGAGGTCGTTCACCTGGCCGCACAGACCGTGCCCACCGGGGTGTCGCGGGTCTTCGGACCGCTGAACCCGATCGCCAAGATCGATGGCGTCGACGAGCGGGTGGATGCCGACGTGGCGATCGTCGACACCGGTATCACCGCTCACCCCGACCTGAACCTCGCGGGCGGCTACAACTGCTCGACCTCGGACCCCACGGCCTGGCGCGGCGTGAACGGCCACGGGACCCACGTCGCCGGCACCGTCGCCGCGCTCGACAACGGGATCGGCGTCGTCGGCGTCGCCCCGGGCGCGCGCGTGTGGGCCGTGAAGATCCTCGACGACAGCCCCGACGGGAACGGCCTGATCTCGTGGTACGTCTGCGGCCTCGACTGGATCCTCGCTCAGCGCGACCCGGTCGACCCAAGCCGGCCGCTCTTCGAGGCGGTCAACATGAGCGTCACCAAGGCCGGGTCCGACGACGGCAACTGCGGCTTCACCACGCTCGACCTGCTCCACCAGGCGATCTGCCGCGTGGTCGCCGGCGGGATCACGGTCGTGGCGGCCGCCGCGAACGACCACCACAGCGCGACCCACAACATCCCGGCCAGCTATGACGAGGTCATCACCGTCTCCGCGCTCGCCGACACCGATGGCCTGCCCGGCGGCCTGGGTGGCAACGCGTGCAACTCGTGGGGCGGGTACGACCACGACGACACGTTCGCAGACTTCAGCAACTACGGCTACGACGTCGACCTGATCGCGCCCGGCAAGTGCATCCTGTCGACCGTTCCGGGTGGCTACGCGACGATGTCCGGCACCTCGATGGCAACGCCCGCGGTGACGGGCGCGGTCGCCCTCTACAAGTCGACCCACCCGAACGCCACGCCGGCCGATGTCCGCGACTCGCTGCGCTACCTTGGCAACCTCGACTGGAACATCGCGACCGATCCCGACACGCACCACGAGCCGCTCCTTGACGTGACGCGGATCGGACCGCTCGGGACGTTCTCGCTGGCCCCGGGCGCCGATCCCGCCCCGACCTCCGAAGGCGGGAACACCGTCCCGATCCCGTTCACGATCGTCCGGAGCTCCACCTTCTTCGAGCGCGTGACGATGTCGATCGCGTCGCTGCCGCCAGGCTGGACCGGCACATTCGTGAAGCCGAGCGTCATCGGCTGGACGGCGAACGATGATCAGGTCAGTGTGTCGATCCCGCCGCTGACACCGCCGGGCACCTACGAGATCACCGTTCGCGGCGCGAACCAGGGCCGGACGGCGGAGACGACCGTGTCCGTCAACGTGATCGCCGACAACCCGACTGCCAGCGCGCCGACGACGGGCTTCGTGACCGGCGCCCAGTTGGGGTCGACATCAACGCCCGTGCGCATCTCGTGGCCCGCGGCGACGGACCCCACCTCCCCGATCGGCGGTTACGCGATCCAACGGAGCGTGGACGGCGGCGCGTGGAGCCGCGCGACGAACCTCCCGGGCACGACCCGCTCGATCACGGCGACGGTGACCCTCGACAAGGAATACCGCTGGCGCGTCCGCGCAATGGACGTCGGTGGCCACTGGAGCGGATGGGCGTATGGCGACGCCACTCGTTTCCATGCGGTCGACGATCGAAGCTCGAGCATCGTCCGAAATGGCGTCTGGCTTCCTGTCGCGAGCTCGAGTGCGTACAAGGGGACGCTGACGGCGTCGTCGAAGTCGACAGCGCAGCTGTCACTGACCTTCACCGGGCACAACGTGGCCGTCATCGCGCCGAGAAGCGCGAGGCGCGGCAGCATGCGTGTCTACATCGACGGCAGCCTCGCGTCCACGGTCAACCTCGCGTCGAGCACGTCCACGAGCCGCCGATTCGTCTTCACGTCGCATCTCGCGGCCGGTGGCACGCACACGATCCTGATCGCGCCGACGGGGACGGGAACCTACCGGCAGATCCGGGCCGACGCGTTCGTCGTCGGTCGCTGAACGGGGGGCCATACACGCGGGATAGGGCTATTCGTGCCCCGGACGCCATGGCTACGCCGGGTGGGACCAAGGTGCCGTAGGCGTCTGCTGGCTCGGCGGGCATCGTGGACTGCATGCACCGCCCCGTCGCCGCCCTGCTGTTTGCCATCGTCCTCGCCATCCCGGTCGTCGTCCCAGCGACCGCCGCGGAACCGCCCGCCAGCCCTCCGGGCGAGCCGGCAGTGACTCCCGAGGTCGACCCCGCGGCCGATCCCAGTGGCGCTCCAGACGCCACCGACCGGTTCATCGTGATGCTCCGGACCGATTCGGATACCGCAGCAGTCGTCGACAAGGTCGGCAAGCGTGACGGTGTCAAGGCGGATCGCAGCTTCAACAAGATCCACGGCTTCGCCGCGAAGCTCGACGCCCACCAGAAGCGCGACCTCCTCGAGGATCCCGACGTCGTTGCGGTCGTTCCCGACGGGGTCGTCCACGTCACCGGGCAGACGATCCCGACCGGCGTCTCGCGCATCGGCGGCCGCAAGAACGTCATCGCCGCCATCGACGGGTCCGACCACCGCGTTGACGCGGACGTCGCGATCATCGATACGGGGATCGCGGCGCACCCCGACCTCAACGTGGCGGGCGGCTACAACTGCACGACATCGAACCACGCGCTGTGGCGCGACAAGGAGAACCACGGGACACACGTCGCCGGGATCGTCGGTGCGCTCGACAACGACATCGGTGTCGTCGGCGTCGCCCCGGGCGCACGCGTTTGGGCCGTCAGGATCCTGAATGACGACGGCTACGGACTGATCTCCTGGTACATCTGCGGGCTCGACTGGGTCCTGTCGCAGCACGATCCGAAGGACCCGACGCGGCCTCTGTTCGAGGCCGTGAACATGAGCGTCACGAAGTACGGCAAGGACGATCACAACTGCGGGCTGACCAACAAGGACGCGCTCCACCAGGCGATCTGCCGCGTCGTCGCAGGCGGCATCACGGTCGTCGCCGCCGCTGCCAACGACAGTCACAACGCCGCGCTCAACATCCCGGCCAGCTACAACGAGGTCATCACGGTCTCAGCGTTGGCGGACACGGACGGGAAGGCCGGCGGCCTCGGGGGGAACCGCTGCTTCTCGTGGGGCGGCTACGACAAGGACGACACGTTCGCCGACTTCTCGAACTACGGCGGCGATGTCGACATCATGGCTCCGGGCAAATGCATCATGTCCACCATCCCCGGCCCGAGCTACGAGTACATGTCGGGCACGTCGATGGCCGCACCGACCGTCACCGGCGCCGTGGCCCTCTACAAGTCGAGCCGGCCGAATGCGACCCCAGCCGAGGTTCGCGAGGCGCTCCGGTATCTCGGCAACTTCAATTGGAAGACCTCGACGGACCCCGATTCGACGCACGAGCCGCTGCTCGACGTGTCGCGGATCGGATCCCTCGGCACCTTCGCGCTGACGCCCGGCACGACGACGCCCCCGACGGCAGAAGGCGGCACGTCCGTGGTCGTGCCATTCCGCATCGCCCGAAGCGCGACCTTCTTCGAGCGCGTCAAGCTCTCGGTCGCGTCCCTGCCGGACGGCTGGACCGGGACGGTCGGCACCCCGAGCCTGATGGGCTGGACGGCCGATGACGACCAGGTGACCGTCGCGATCCCGCGCGACACCCCCGCTGGCACATATCAGATCGGGGTAAGTGGCACGAACCAGGG
>JBJMNA010000271.1:0-4332 GCA_045804485.1 Chloroflexota bacterium | reverse complement strand
GAGTGAGCCGAGCGGACCGTCAGCGCGCGGCCGCGCCAGCGGCGGCTCGGGTACGGCGCCATCCGCCGCCACCCGGTCGACAATGACCGCGTCGAGCTGCGCGAGCAGGCTCGCGACGCCGGATTCGAGCGCGCCGCCGTAGGCCGGGCCGATCACCGTCATCAGCTCCTTCTCCCGCTTGGTCCTGGGTGCGGCGTACCGGAAGTGGATGGTGGTCCCCTGTGTCGTCGGCTCGAACTCGACGGTGTGGAGCAGCTTGATCGGTCCGGTCGGGGTCTCGAGGACGGTCCGGTCCGTGACGTAGTCGTACGGTCGCCAGTCGAGGATCTCCTCGACGACGGCGTCCTTGCCGTGCATGCAGTGGTTGGCCGAACCGGGTCCACGACGGCCGCCGGTCGCGCCCCGCACGTCCACCTCGGTGACCCATGGCTGCCATGACATCCGCTGCCCCGGCCGCGTGACGAACTCCCAGGCGACCTGCGGTGGCACGTCGGTCGGGACGGAGACGACCAGGATCGAGTCATCCGGCGCGACGAAGACGCGGCCGCGCGCCTCTTCCTCCAGCCAGCGGCGATCCAGGTCGTGGATCCAGCACGGGACTTCGCCGATCCGGTCGTACGTCTCCGAGTGGGGCCGCATCTGGAGGGCCGTCGGGTCGAGGTCCGATGCGTCGATGCACGCTTGGCTGATGAGCGCATAGGCGTCGATGCCGGTCGTCTCGACGACGTCGTTCTTCAGCAGGCGGTGGACGACGACGACGTCCGAGCCGAGCAGCTCCTGGCGACCCGCGACCTTCTGCAGGATCGCGCTGCCGTGATGGACGACGAACTTGAGGTCGAGATCCGGGATCCGGACGCAGGCGTTGCAATCGCACGACGTCGCCTGGCGGACGTCGCGCCGCCGCCTCCGGAATCCGAAGTAGCAGCGCTCGATCGTGTCGAGCAGCATCGAGCCGTCGATCGCCTCCGTCGACATGAAGGTGAAGGCGGCGTCGCCTTCGAGCTTGGCGAGCCGGAAGTTCGGTCGGAGCGCCGAGACGACCGCGCCGACGAGGTCCGCCAGGATGTCCTGCGCGTGATCGAGCTCGACGTCGGCGAGATACCCCGTGTAGCCGGAGATGTCGGCGATCAGGAAACAGGCTCGCTGCGCGGCTGGGGACATCGCGGGCCACTATACGGCCCGGTGTCGCCGCCGAGACTTGGACCGTGCGTCGCTTGCGTGGATGGTGACCACCACCTAGCATCCCGCTACCGGACGACGTCACCGACCGGACCCCACGCGCTCGCGCGTTCTCGCGCACGCCGCCCCACCACGCAACGCATCCGTACGAGGGAACGGTGGCGACCGTCATCAGCGTCCACTCGTTCCGTGGAGGGACGGGCAAGTCCAACACGACCGCGAACCTTGCGGCCATCTATGCGCGCGACGGTCGGCGGGTCGGCGTCATCGACACCGACATCCAGTCGCCGGGCATCCATGTCCTGTTCGGTCTCGCGGGCGACGAGATCGAGGCGTCGCTCAACGACTTCCTGTGGCACGGCCGATCCATCGAGGATGTCGCGCGCGATGTGACGAGCGCCGCCGGGCCGGATACGACGGGCCGCATCCACCTCATCCCGTCGAGCATGAAGCCGGGCGAGATCGCCCGCGTCCTGCGTGAGGGCTACGACGCGCAGCTGATGACCGAGGGCTTCAGGCAGCTGATCGCAGCGCTCGACCTCGACATCCTCCTCATCGACACCCACCCGGGGCTCAACGAAGAGACGCTTCTGTCGCTGGTCCTGTCCGACAGCCTCCTCATCGTCATGCGGCCCGACCGTCAGGACTACGAAGGGACAGGGGTCACTGCGCGGATCGCTCGCGAGCTCGAGGTCCCGCGCGTCCGGATCCTCGTCAACAAGCTTCCGGAGGCATTCGACTCGGCTGCGGTCGCCGCGCGCGTCGAGGAGGCCTACAGCTGCCCGGTCGCGGCCGTCATCCCCCACTCCGACGACGTGATGCGGCTTGCCAGCGAGGGCATCTTCTCGGTCCGCGAACCGGACCACATCGTCTCGGCCCTGTTCCGGACGGTCGCGGCGGACCTGGTCGGCGATGACCGCTGACGACGCGCCGATCTTCACGCGCGCGGACATCACAGCCGGGATGCCGGCGCGCCGCGCCAGCACTCTCCTCTACGCGATCGAGGCGCGAACCGCGCTGCTGGCGTCACGAGCGCGTCGCGCCATGGCGCGGTTCGAGACCGAGCGGACAGCAGCCGAGACCGAGGGGCAGTTCCTGAGCGCCCTCGCCGGCGGCCGCAGCCTGCCGCTCCGCCCGACGATCCAGGACCTGGACCGCCACGCCGACCGGTGGGCGAGCCTCGTCCCCGAGGATCCCGCCCTCCGGGCCGAGATCCTCCGCCGGATCGTCGAGAAATACGGCCTCCCGGTCCAGGCTCGCGGCCTCCGAGCCGCGTTGGGCGCAGACGATCCCGTCGTGGACGAGGCCTATCGACAGCGGACCGGTGTCGAGGTCTCGGCGGCCGGCGTGGCGCCGTTGCCGTTCCGCGAGCGGCTGCGGTGGCGCCGCGCGGCGATCTCACGGCGGCTCGAATCGCTGCCACCCTTCTGGCTCGCCTTCACCTTGACCCTGACGGAAACGGTCGGAGCCGGCGTCCTCGCGCTGCCCATCGCGCTTGCAGGATTCGGTCCGATCGGCGCGGCGCTGCTGCTCGTCGTCTTCGGTGTCCTCAACGTCCTGACGATCGCCGCGCTCGTCGAGAGCATCACGCGCGACGGACAGATGCGCTATGGGAATGCGTTCCTCGGCCATCTCATCGGGGATTACCTCGGGCGCCCGGGGCTGGCGATCGCGATCCCGACCCTGTTCGTCCTCGACGCCGTTGGGTTCAGCGTCGCGCTCATCGGTTTCGGCTCGACGCTGGCGGGGGTCACGGGCGTCTCGGTCTTGATCTGGGCTGCGTTGCTCTTCGCCGTCGTCATGGCCATCCTGTGGCGTGGGACCCTCGACGCGACCGTGGCCGTGGCGGTCGCGGTGGGCTCGGTCAACATCCTCCTTCTGCTGATCATCTCGATCATCGCGTTCGCCAACGCACGCCCCGATGCATTCGCCGCGGGCTCTGGGACAGGGATCGCCTTCGACGCGACGTTCCTGGAGCTCGTCTTCGGCGTCGCGCTCGTCTCGTACTTCGGGCATACCTCGGCCGGTCATTCCGCTCGTGTCGTGCTCGCCCGCGACCCGAGCGGGCGGCACCTTCTGGCGGGGAACGTCGCCGCGATGCTCTGCGCCATGGCCATCTACGTCGTCTTCGTGCTTGTCCTCACGGGGGCCGTCGGTGCCGAGACGCTGATCGGGTACACGGGGACCGCGCTGACCCCGCTTGCCGCGCGGGTCGGGCCGATCATCGACGTCCTCGGGACGATCTACATCGTGCTTGGCGTCGGCCTCAGCGCGATCTATCTCGGGCTCGGCATCTTCAACCAGATGGCGGATCTGATGGCCTCGGTCGCCGGACGCGACGGGGGATCGTCGACCGTCGCCGGCCGGCTCGCGGATTACGCGACCCGCGCCGCCCCACTGGCGGTCATCTTCGTGGTCGTCGAGGTGTTGCTCTCGCGCGGCTCGGTCTCGTTCACCGAGCCGCTCAACGTCGTCGGGACGCTCACCCTGCCGTTGCTCAGCGGCGTCTTCCCGATGCTGCTTCTGCTCGCCGCCCGGCGCCGGGGCGACCGGCTGCCCGGCCGGATGATCGGGCCGCTCGGCTCGCCCGTCGTCGCTCTTGCGATCGGCGGCGTCTTCCTCTTCGGGGTGGTGGCATTCGGGCTCTGGATCTGGGACTCGCAGCTCGAGCGGCTGGCGGCGCTCGCGGTCGGCGGCGCGATGATCGTCCTCACGGTCGTCAGCTGGCGCCACGGAGCGTTCCGGCCCCGGACGGTGGTCGAATACCGGCTCGAGACGGGGCCACCCGACCGGGGGATCCTGTCGGTCGTGTCGGGTGGCCGAGCCGTGCCGACGTCGGTGGACCTCGACGAATCCACGGGACGCCGCCAGGCGCATGGCGCCGAGATCGTCATCAACGCGCCCAACCGACTCCGCGCGATGACGGTCCACCTGCCCGCCGACATCGCGGCAGACGTGTCTTTATGGGTCCATTCCGTCGGCGCCGACGGCGGGACGATTCGTACGCCCGTCGACGTCCGCATCGACGACGACGCTCCGGATACCGCGTTCCGCGTCGCTGATCAGTCGGCGTCCTTCTTCGCCGTCCGCTCCGGCGGCGACCCGAGACGACTGACGATCTCGTTGGCACCGCGATCGGTCTCGCCATGACGT
>JBJMNA010000270.1:0-6170 GCA_045804485.1 Chloroflexota bacterium | reverse complement strand
TTCGAAGAACAGGCTGGCGGACGTCCCCGGTAACACCTCCAGCCTCGAGACCGGCAGCGCGCGAGCCAGCTGCTCCGAGAGCTCGAGCGGGATCACCGTCGCGCCGGTCCGGTGGAGGACGAGCGCCGGGCACGCCACCCGCGCCGCGTCGGCTGTGACGTCGATCGAGTAGGCGGCCTGGAACGTCGCGCGCGCGACCGTCGGTGTCGTCGCGGTCCGGAACCATTCCGCCGCCAAGCGCCCATCCTCGCCGGCGGGCCAGCCGAGCCACGCATGCGCGACCGACTCGACGAACGTGTCCCAGTCGCGTTCGATGAGGCTCAGGAGCGCCTGCGTCCCGGGTCCCCGCATGGCATCCCAACCCCGCAGCGTGCCGCCGAACAAGACGAGGCCGCGGACCCGCTCAGGGTGCCGGGCGGCCCACGCGATCGCGTGCGTCGCGGAGTGGTAGAAGCCCAGCAACACGACCTTCTCGACGCGCGCCGCTCCGACGACCGCGTCCAGGTCGTGGAGGAACCCTTCGAGGGAGAGGTCGGAGACGTCGCGCTGCGACCCACCCGAACCGCGACCGTCGTACTGGATGAATCGGACGTGCTGGCTCAGCTCGGTGAAGGTCCTGCGGAGGGTCGGGATCCGCCACTCGCCTTGGGTGTTGGAGAACGGGACGCCCGGCAGGTGGATGAGCGTCTGCCCGGTTCCGGACGACGTCCACGAGATGCGGACGCCGTCGGCGGTCGTGACGATCGCGGGATCTGGGGCCATCGCGGCCGCTCGGTCGACCCCTCGCTACATCTCCATCGCGGTCATGAGCTGGAAGTAGTTGCCATCCGGATCCTCGAGCGTCGCGATCCAGGTATCAGGCATCCCTTCCATCTCGAAGGAGTACGGCTCCCGGACGACGATCGCGCCGGCTTCCTTCAGGCGGTCGAAGTCGCCCTTGACGTCGGCCGACGAGATGTTCCAGATCAGCCGGCCCGGCGCCGGGTTCTTGCCGTGGACCTCCGAGTGCGCGCCGACGGCGATGAAGCCGGACCCGATCGCCCACCCGCTGTAGCTTTCGTCGGCCATCCCCGGCTCGCCGAAGAGTTTGGTGTAGTAGTCGATCAGCGCCTTCGGGTTCTCGGACCCGATGAGGATGTTGTTGAAGTCCATGGGACACCTCCTGTCGACTACGCTGGGCTTCGATGGTACTCGGAGGCGATGGCATGGGACCGTGGGTGAAGGGGATCGACGCGATCACCCTGTTCGTTGACGATCTTGCGGCGGCGCAGGCGTTCTACCTCGAGGTCTTCGATCTGCCGCTCCACTACGAGGACCCGAACTCGGCGGTGTTCAAGTTCGGCGAGACGGTGATCAACCTGCTCGACGTCAGCCACGCGGACGAGCTCGTCGCCCCGGCGCCCGTCGGGTCCGCGGCGGATGGAGCTCGGGCCGTGTTCACGATCGCGGTGGACGATGTCGACGCGATGTGCGAGACCCTTCGGGCGAGGGGAGTGGAGCTCCTCAACGGGCCGATGGATCGCCCGTGGGGCATCCGCACCGCCAGCTTCCGCGACCCCGGCGGCCTCATCTGGGAGATCGCGAAGTAGGTCATCGCTGAGGAAATCCGGGGAGTGACTTCGCCGGCGTCCCGCGCTAGCATTCCCGAGCCCCCAGCATCACCCGTCAGCAGTGGGGAAGAACGCATCGGGCACGCTCATGTCGAGCTGGTCGCTCTACTCGCCCTCCGCCGCGTCGGATGCGGAATGCAAGCGACCCGGGTATCGTTGACTGATGAACGAAAACATCAAGGCGTCTCTGGCGCGCGGCCACACCATCGACATCACCACGACCGGACGACGAACGGGCGAGCCTCGGCGGGTCGAGATCGTCTTCCACAACATCGACGGGCGGCTGATCATCACCGGTTCGCCACGTGAGGATCGCAAGCGAGCGTGGCTCCTGAACCTCGAGAGCGACCCGAACCTGACCTTCCACCTCAAGGGCAGCGTCAGGGCGGATCTCCCGGCCCGCGCTCGGGTCATCACGGATCCGACCGAGCGGCGCGCGATCGCCGAGTGGGTCGTCGCCAACGCCTGGCGCAACCAGGACGTCGACGCGATGACGGCCTACTCGCCGATGATCGAGGTCACGCTCGAGCAGCTCGCCGCCTGACTTCTCGAACAGAGGGTCCGGGCTTGACGGAGATCGCCCACCAGGCGTAGTCGGCAGGCTTCCGCGCGCGCGTAGGTGGAGGTCGAAGCCGCGCCAGCCACCGATTCGGGAACCTTTCGCTGGTTTGCCTCCCCATAAGCGGCAGGACGGGCACCTTGGCCCGGACGAGACCCGGTGACACCGGGCGATCGAATGGAGGTTCCCGTGAAGCGCATCCTGAGTCGTGTCGTCACCGGCCTGGCGGCCGCCAGCCTCTTCCTCGGGACTGCCGGCGGCGCCGCGGCCGGTTCGGTCGATCCGTCGACGTTGACGCCTGCGCCACCGTCGGACGCTCGCTGCCACACCGCCGGCAACCAGGTGATCTGCGACACGGTCCTGAACTCCTACCCCGAGAACGAGCCCGCGTTCGACGCCCCGTGCGGGACTCTGTACATGACCGGGACCGACCTCCGCAACGGCTTCCGCTACTACAACAGCGATGGCCTGATGACGCGCCGCCACGTCACGAGCCAGGTCAACGGAACACTCAGCCTGTCGCCGAGCGGGGCTGGTCCGACCGTCAGGATCACCGGTCATCTGAACTGGTGGGGCTACTGGCCCGAGCCCGGGTCGGACGGCGACGGGATCCAGACCAACCACGGCGTCGATATCAGGATCAGCGGCCCCGGGCTCGCTTCTGGTTTCATGTTGGCTGGCAACTTCCTCCCGGACGGCACTGCGCATGGTCATCTCACCGCTTTTTCGGACGACGCCTTCGCACAGCTGTGCGCGGCGCTCGGAGCCTGATCGATCCGCGTCACGGCGTCGATCGGCTGCATAGCGGAGGTCGGATGGACCGGATCCTGGTCGATCGAGCGATGGCGGGCGACCGCGAGGCGTTCAATGAGCTCGCGGGACTGTCCGTCGGCCGGCTCTACGGCATCGCGCAGCTGATCCTCCGTGACCCGGACCGAGCGTGGGACGCGACCCAGGAGGCGCTCGTCGCCTCCTGGCGCGA
The DNA here is from genome assembly GCA_045804485.1 of Chloroflexota bacterium. Taxonomy (GTDB): domain Bacteria; phylum Chloroflexota; class Limnocylindria; order Limnocylindrales; family CSP1-4; genus SPCO01. Next base: position 3,019 of record JBJMNA010000270.1, on the reverse strand, counting down.
CCTCTCGGCGCTTCGCGACCCCGATCGATTCGACGCCTGGCTCTATCGGATCCTGGTCCGGAGCTGCCATCGAGAGGCACGCCGCGTCCGGCAGCGACGGACGGTCGAGGTCCGCGAATTACCGTTCGCCGCGAGCTCCGGGCCGGACGAGGTGGCGAGCATGTTCGATCGGGACGAACTCGAACGCGCTTTCCGCCGCCTCGGCGTCGAGGAACGAGCGATCGTCGTGCTCCACCACGTCGAGGGCTTCCCGTTGAGGGAGATCGCCGACATCCTCGGCCTCCCGATCGGCACGGTGAAGTCGCGGCTGCATCGTGGCATCCAGACGGTACGAGCGGCCCTCGATGCCGACGCGCGGGTCGTCAGCATCGACGGGGAGCGGATCGCATGAGCACCCGGTTCGACATCGACCGCGAGGTGACGGACTGGCTCGTCAGCGAGCGTCCGACGGCCGCCCCGGACGGGCTGATCGACGCGGTCGCCGCCGGAGTCGCGGCGACACCGCGGCGGCGCGGCTGGCAGATCGCCGACCGCTGGACGTGGCGGCACCAGGCTCGTCTGCGTGTCGTGGCACGAGTCGCCGCTGTGGCAGCTGTCCTGGCCGCGCTGATCGTGGCGTTGGCCTGGGCCCTGGCCTTCGTCGGATCGCGTCGTCCGGCACCGCCGTTCGGGCTGACACGCGCAGGGTTCATCGCCTTCGATACCGCCCAGGGCATCGTCGTCGACACCGCCGATGGCAAAGCCCGAAAGGTGCTCCTGGCGGCGGACGGACAATCGATCAGCCCGACCTGGTCGCGTGATGGTCTGCATCTCGCCTACTGGCATCGGGCGGGTCGATCCGCGCCGTGGAGTCTCATCGTGGTCGAACCCGATGGGACGAGTCCGTCCGTCGTAGCCGATGGCATCAGGCTGCGGGAACGAGAGGCGGATCTGTCACAGCCCAGCAACATCGCCTGGTCGCCCGACAGCCGGCGGATCGCCTACGCGGCGGATGTCGGCGAAGACCACAGCCTCTTCGTCGCGACCCTCGGTCAGACCGGCGCCGAACGGATCACCGATCCGTCACTCAAGGCGATCGATCCCGCCTGGCGACCCGACGGATCGGTCATCGCGTTCCAGAGCGAGAAGACAGACACGCTCCACGTCGTCGCTCCCGATGGGAGCCACGAGCACCAATTCGCGACGCTGGCCCACACCTTGTTCTGGCCGGACTGGTCGCCCGACGGGAGTTCCATCGCGACGATGGCTTTCGTCCCTGACCCGGGCGATCCCAACACCGGCCAGACCGACATCTTCACGATCGCGGGCGATGGGGCGATCGTGACGGACGTCTCGCGCGACCCCGCCGACGAGTACTCGCCGACCTGGTCGCCCGACGGTTCGCGTCTCGCCTGGGATCGCGTGCCAACGGACGGGTCGGCACGGGCCTACCTCGTCGTCGCCCGTAATGGCGGGCCGAACGTGATCGAGATCCGGATCCCGGCGGACCTCGCCCCACCCACCTGGTCGCCGGATGGCACCCGGATCTTCAGCTACGTGATGGGCTCGAACGGCGCCTTCCACGAGCTCGTCGTGATCGACCCCGACGGCGTCGCGCCCATCGTCCGCCTGCCGGCCACCGGGAACACCGGCAACGGCAACTGGCAGCGACTGCCATGACGCCCCGTCCCGCGGGAACTACTCGGGGCAGAGCTTCGAGTCTGGCTCGACTCGGTCGGTCAGTTGCGGCCCGTCGCTCGCCGGCGAGGGCCCGGACTACGGCTTGACCGAGATCCAGACTGTCTTCTTCTCGGTGTACTGATCGAATGCCTCGAGGCCCTTGTCCCGACCGCCGAAGCCCGACTCCTTGAAGCCGCCGAACGGCGTCGTGATGTCGCCCTCGGAGTAGGCGTTCACCGAAACGGTGCCGGCACGCAATGTGCGCGCGGCACGGATCGCCGTGTCGAGGTCGTTCGTGTAGACGGCGGCATGGAGGCCGTAGTTCGTGTCGTTCGCGATCGCCAGGCCCTCCGCCTCATCGTCGAAGGCGATGGTCGAGATGACCGGCCCGAAGATCTCGTCACGGGCGATCGTCATGGAGTTGTCGACGCCGTCGAAGACGGTCGGCTCGACGAAGTAGCCACCGCTCTCCGGTCGCACGCGCTCGCCGCCGACCACGACCCGGGCGCCAGCCTCACGCCCGGCCTCGATGTAGCCGAGCACCTTGGCGAGATGCGGCGCCTCGATCATCGGGCCGATCCGCGTCGCCGGATCCTGCGGGTCGCCGACGGGCCACTCGGCGGTCTTGGCCACGATCCGCTCGAGCAGCTCGTCGCGCACGTCGCGATGGACGATCAGCCGCGAGCCGCAGGTGCAGTTCTCGCCCATGTTGGCGAAGCCGGCGTAGACGACGTTCTCGGCGACGAGATCGAGGTCGGAAGCGTCGGCCATGACGACCTGCGGGCTCTTGCCGCCGCATTCGAGGACGACGCGCTTGAGGTTGCTCTCCGACGAGTAGCGCAGGAAGTAGCGCCCGACCTCGGTCGAGCCGGTGAACGTGAGGACGTCGACCTCCATGTGCCGGCCGAGCGCCTGACCCGCCGTCTCACCAAGACCCGGAACGACGTTGAAGACGCCGTCCGGGATGCCGGCCTCGGCGGCCAGCTCGGCGAGCCGCAGCGTCGACAGCGAGGTGAGCTCGGTAGGCTTGATGACGAGCGAGTTGCCGGCGGTCAGCGATGGCGCCGCCTTCCACGCGGCCATCATCACCGGGAAATTCCAGGGCAGGACGGCCCCGACCACGCCGATCGGCTCGCGGATGATCATCCCCAGCGCGTCGCGTCCGGTCGGCGCGATCGAGTCGTACAGCTTGTCGGCGGCCTCTGCGTACCAGCGGAACGCCTTGATCGACTCGGGCAGGTCCGCCTCGCGGCAGTCGGTGATCGGCTTGCCAGCCTCGAGCGAATCGAGCAGAGCCAGCTCCTCGGCGTTCTCCTCGATCAGATCGGCCAGACGGAGCATCACCGCCTTGCGTTCGGCA
>JBJMNA010000269.1:0-7684 GCA_045804485.1 Chloroflexota bacterium | reverse complement strand
CGGATCAGCTTCGTGATCTTCTTCGCGACCTCCTCCGTCAACCCTCGGCGCAGACCGATCGTCTGGCGGACCTTGTTGCCGCCAGCCTCCTCGACCTTGCCCCAATCGAAGATCTTGAGTGACAGATTCCGCCGGATCGCCTTCGACTCGATGAGATCCTTGACGGCGGCGGCGCGATATTCATCGTCGGTCAGCAACGTGATCTCGTCCTTCGCCTGGGTCAGCTCGACCGTCACCCCCTTGAAGTCGAACCGGGTGCCGACCTCGCGGCGGACCTGGTCGAGCGCGTTGCGCAGCTCCTGCTCGTCGAAGTCGCTGACGACGTCGAATGATTGTTCTCCGGCCATCGATGCTCCCGTCTCCCCTACTCGCTCGTTTCCGGGGCGGTGACCGTCCACTCGCGGAAACGGCTGGCCCGTCCGTCCGACCCCACCTCCGCGGTCAGAAAACCGGCCATCCGGACCGGCCGGCCTGTGGACTGCGTCACGAAGGACACGTGCCAGGCGGCCAGCACCGTCGTCCCTGACACCCAATGCTGCTCGATCGTGAACTCGACGTCGCGCTGCGATCCGGCTGCATCCAGAAGGTACTTCCGAAGGGCGTTGTGGCCGACGAGCGGCGCGGCGTATGGACTCTCATGGTACTCGGCGTCGTCCGTGAACAGCGATACCCAGCCGTCGCCGTCGAACGTCTGCCAGGCCCGGCCGTATGCCTCCAGCCACGTACCCGCCTCGGCGTATCCGGTCATCGCTCCACCTCCAGTCGTTCCAGCAGTCGCTCTCCGATCCTGTAGCTCGCACCGCCGCCCATCACGAGGACGACATCGCCAGACCGAACCTCTCGCGCGAGCGTGTCCGCTGTCGCCTCCACAGACCCGGGCGCGAGGACCGGGATACCGGGATCGACGTTCGCGACGGCGGTGGCGAGGTCAGCCGCCGAGACGACGGTCAGATCGGTGTCGCGGCCGGCCCAGATGTCGGCGATGGCGACCGCGTCCGCTCGCGCGAGTGCCTCGGCGAATGGTCGCAGCATGGCGGCGGTCCGATGGAACGTGAGCGGCTCGTAGACCGCCCAGACCCGACGGCCCGGTTCCCGCTGGCGGACGGCGTCGAGCGTCGCGGCGATCGCCGTCGGGTGGTGGCCGTAGTCGTCATAGACGACGACGCCCGCGGCCTCTCCCTTGCGTTCGAGCCGCCGGCCGACACCCGTGAAGGTTGCGAGTCCCGCGGCGATCGCGGAGGGTGACAGGCCGAGGGCGGCGGCGGCGGCCGCGACGGCGAGCGCGTTGGCGGCGTTGTGGCGGCCGGCGGTCGTGAGCCGGACGGTGATCGCTTCGCGGTCGTCGGCGAGGCCCTGGATCTCCAGTGTCGTCCCCGCCGCCTCGGTCGCGAGGATGCGGCCGACGAGGCTCGTCGCAGGACCGGCCCTCGTGGCGAACCGGTCAGGCACCTCGCCGCCCGATGCGTCGTCCGCAAGGGCGTACGCGACGATCCGGATGGATGTGTCGCTGAGCCAGCCGACGACCGTTCGAGCACCGGGATCCGCGACGTTCACGACGAGCGTGGCTTGCTCCGGAAGACGCCGAAGCCATCCCTCGAACGCCTTCGCGACCGCGGCACTGTCCGCGAAGACGTCGGGATGGTCCCACTCTGCGCCGGTGAGGATCGCGATGTCCGGGCGATAGGCGTCGAAGTTGCCGGCGTACTCGTCGGCCTCGACGACGAACGCCGGACCGTTGCCGTTGCGCGCAGTCGCCGGCGCGCCGCCAGTCACCGTGCCCGGCAGGAGCGCGCCGACGAACGCAGAGGGGTCGGCGCCGGCTTCGACGAGGGTGTGGACCAGCCAGCCCGAGGTCGTGCTCTTGCCGTGCGTCCCGGCCACGCCGACGAGCGTCCGCCCGACAGCGGCGTCCGCGACGACCTGCTGCCACGGCTCGAGCGGGATGCCGGCCTCGCGAGCGGCCGCGAGCTCGGGGTGATCGGGGGCGATGGCCGTCAGCGCCTTCGTGACGGCCACGCGGTCCGGCCGCGGTGCGTCCCTGACGTGCGACGCCGCGTGCTCACCGGCGACGACGATGCCGAGCGCTTCGACGGCCGGTGTGTACGGCGACGGCGCGCCCGGGTCACACGCGGTCACGGTCGCACCGGCATGAACGGCGAGGATCGCCGCCGCGCTGGCCCCCGCACCAGCGGCGCCGATGACGTGGATCCGCTGGCTCGCGGGAATCGCTCGGGCGGGGCGCGCGGGGTCTAGTCCCGCGCCGATCCGCTGTGCCGCGGTCGTCACCGGTCGCGGGCGCCGGCGGCCGTCGGCGTGCGCTCGATCCGCCCGATGAGGAGGTCGAGCGCGGCCTCGGCGCTGCGACGTTTGTTGTCCGATCGATCGCCGTCCCACGTGAATCGCCGGACCTCCGTGCCCTCGGCGTCCGCGACAGCGACATAGGTCAGTCCGACCGGTTTGTGCGGCGTTCCACCGTCGGGTCCGGCGATGCCCGTCACCGATACCGCGAGATCCGCTCCGGTCCGCGTTCGACCGCCGGCCGCCATCGCGACTGCGACTTGCGCCGACACGGCCCCATGGGCCGCCAGGAGCTCATCCGCGACCGCGACCGCCTCCCGCTTCTGCTGGTCGGAGTAGGTCACGAACCCGCCGAGGTAGTACGCGCTCGAGCCCGGGACCTCCGTGAGGAGGTGGCCGATGAGCCCGCCCGTGCAGGATTCGACCGTCGCGATCGTCACGGCGTGCTCGCGCGCGACCGACCCGAGGCGGACGGCAAGGCCGGTCAGGTCGGCCAGCGGGTCGTCCATGTCGCTACGGCCGCTTTGATGCTGGCGCGAGCGCGCCGGGGGACGCGAGCATGGGAGGGGCGTTCGCGGGAAGGCCCGCGCTCGGCGCCGCCGATTCCGTCCGAAGGAACGGGACGGTGATGAACAGCGTGACGGTCCCATCCGAGCGCTTCCCGGTCGCCGGGTCGAGTGCGCTGATGTCGAACTGGTTCCGCCCGCGGCGCAGGTCCACCTCGTATGCCCAGGTCCCGTCCGCAGCCGCGGTGACCAGGAACGGCTGTTCGTGCCCGGGCGACGCGATCGAGACCGTGGCGCCCCCGAGCGTCGTTCCCTGGAGCGTGTACGTGGTGGTGCTGCCGTCGACGTCGCTGACGGCCGTCGCGGGCTGGCTCACAGCGATCGTCGGCGGCTTGGCGAAGCGCAGCACCTGGATTCCGACATAGACGCCGAAGGCGACGATCACCACGACAAGGAGCGCGGCGACGACCACCGTCGGGGAGACGCTCATCGGCTTTCGCGGGACCGGGATGGGCCGCCGGGCGACGATCGCTGCCGGCACGTCCTTGACCCTCCCATGTTCGGTGCGCCACTGGAGAAGGACCTCGTCGGGGTCGAGACCGAGGTAGAGCGCGTAGTTGCGGAGGAACCCCTTCGTGTAGACGGCGCCCGGGAGGTCCGTGTCATCGCCACGCTCGAGCGCCGCGAGGTAGCGCGCCCGGATCTTGGTGTCGCGTTCGGCGCGGTAGAGATCCACGCCCTTTCGCTCACGGGCGGCGTACAGGCGCTCCGAGAGCCGTGGCAGCGGTTCCGTCGCGAGGCCGCGACCGGCGCCCGTTCGGTCGATCGCGGCGGTGCGTTCGACCTGCCCGCGGGTCGTCATCACTCATCCTCGTCGAGGCCGTCGACGCTCGCCCCTCCAGTCGTCGACGTGTCGTCGCGCCGCAGCACGGCCCGAGCGTTCGACCCGTCGAACGCGCCGATGTACCCGCGCGCCTCGAGCTGGTCGATCATCCGCGCCGCGCGCGCGTAGCCGACCTTCAGCCGGCGCTGGAGGAGCGACGCCGATGCGCGGTCGTATTCGCGGATCACCTCGATGGCGTCCGGCAGGAGCCGATCGGCGTCCTCGTCGGCGAGGTCGTCCACGGAACCCGTCCCCTCGTCGCCGGTGTCGATGATCGCCATGTCGTAGTGCGGGTCGTCGATCTGGTCCTTCCAGTGGTCGACGACGCGGGCGATCTCAGCGTCGGAGACGAAGACGCCCTGGAGCCGCATCGGGCGCGGCAGGTCGGAGGGCTGGTAGAGCATGTCGCCGCGACCGATGAGGTCCTCTGCGCCGGGTGTGTCGAGGATCGTCCGGGAGTCGATCTGCGAGGCCATCGCGAAGGCGATCCGGCTCGGGAAGTTGGCCTTGATGAGCCCAGTGACGACGTTCACCGAGGGCCGTTGGGTCGCGAGGACCATGTGGATGCCCGTCGCGCGCGCCTTCTGCGCGAGCCGGACGATCGGGTCCTCGACGTTCTTGCCCTCGCGCATCATCAGGTCGGCGAGCTCGTCGATGATGATGACGATGTAGGGCATCTTGTCTTCGGGATCGACCCGGGTGTCGTTGAATGCCCGGATGTTGCGCGCGCTTGCGCCGGCGAGCCGGCGGTACCGCGCCTCCATCTCGTTGACGGCCCACTTGAGCGCGGCCTTCGCCCGGTCGGGCTCGGTGATCACCGGGACGAGCAGGTGCGGCAGCCCGTTGTAGGCGGCGAGCTCGACCCGCTTCAGGTCCATCAGGATCATCCGGACGTCGTCCGGCGTCGCCTCGCACAGCAGGCTCGTGATGAGCGCGTTGACCATGACGCTCTTGCCCGATCCCGTCGCGCCGGCGATCAGAAGGTGCGGCATCTTGGCAAGGTCGACCGCCTGGGCCTTGCCGGCGACGTCCCGGCCGAGCGCGAACGTGAGCGTCGAACCCGAGGCCTTGAAGTCGACCTCCTCGAGGATGCGCCGAAGCGCGACGACGTTGAAGTCCTTGTTCGGGATCTCGATGCCGACCGCGCTCTTGCCGGGGATCGGCGCCTCGATGCGGAGCGACCGCGCGGCGAGCGCCATGGCGAGGTCGTCCGACAGCCCCTCGATCCGGCTGACCTTGACGTCGGGCGCCGGCTGGACCTCGTACTGCGTCACGACGGGGCCTGCATTGCGGGCGACGATCTTCGACGGGATGCCGAAGCCCGCCAGCTTCTTGACGATGATCTCCTCGTTCCGTTGGTGGAAATGCTCACTCCCGCCCGCTTCGAGCGGGATCGCGATGTCCTCGAGCGCCGTGAGCGGGGGCAGCACGTACTCGACGCGATCGCGCGTCGGCGGTGAATCCGCGACGTCGGTCACGTCGTCGAGGTCGCGCAGCGGCTTGACGAGAAGCGCCGTTGCGGCGGCGACGCCGGCCGGCCCGCGAGCGGGCGCGAACGTGGCGGAGTTCGGGGCGGCGCTCGGCACCGCCGCAGGGATCGCGGCATCGTCATCCCACGCGCCGGTCTGTCCCGGTGATGGACCGGGGCCGACCGGGACCGACTTCCCCTTGCCGCGTCCATCGGTGGTGGCGGTCGTGGCGGCAGCGGCGGCAGCGGCCTTTGCGGCGGCTTCGTCCTCTTCGGCGGGCGTTCGCTTGAGCGATGCCGCAGCCGTCGTGCCCATCCAGCGAGCGGTCCCGACCGCGGGGCGCGCGAGCTGCCGCAACGGGATGCCGAATCCGACGATGACGCCAAGGATCGCGAGCCCGATGAGCAGCACGAACGCGCCGGGCGCGGAGAAGAGGTCCGTCAGCGTGGTCGCGAGGAACCTGCCGATCCGGCCGCCAGAAGCACCCGCGACCTGCGCGGCGCCCGCGATCCCGGCGTAGGTGATGAGCAGCCCGAGCAGGGTGATCCCCCAACCCGATCCCGGCCGCGTACCCGGGCCCCATTCGAGCCACCAGCCCGCGAGCAGCAGCAGGAACGGCGCGACCCAGCGCATGGTCCCGAACCACGGAGCGAAGACACCGGTCCACCAGCTGGTCAGCGCGCCCTGGCCTGGCAACGTCAGCGCGATCAGCGTCATCGAACCGAGGACGAGCAGCGTCAGTCCGATGATCGAGCGAACGACATCCGGGGTCAGCCGCGCGATGAGCCCTTCGAACGGGTTCGGCCGGCGTGCACGCGACGGCCGGGAAGCCGGCCTCCGTGCGGTCGACCGTCGTCGGGTCGCCACCTCAGACCTCGACCACGACCGGGAAGACCATCGGCCGCCGCTTCGTCTGCTCGTACAGGAACCGCGACAGCGCGTCCTTGATCTGTGAGTTGAGGAGCGCGATCTCGCTGATGTGGTCGCCCGGGGTGTCGATCGACGCGACGACGCGGTCGAGCGCCTCGCGCATGATCGGGTCCTGCTCGTTGAGGTGGACGAAGCCACGCGTGATGATCTCGGGCCGGCCGATGACTGAGCCGGTCTGCTTGTCGACGGTGACGACGATCATGAACATGCCGTCGCTCGCGAGCGCTCGCCGGTCGCGCAGGACGATGTCGCCGACGTCCCCGACCGACAGGCCGTCGACGTACACGTAGCCGGCGGGCACGGGCGACGCGCGTCGAGCGCTGCCGTCGGCCGAGAACTCGATCGGCGTCCCGTTCTCGATGATGAAGACGTTCTCCGGGGCGACGCCCGTCTCGGTCGCCAACCGACCGTGCTGGACCTGCATCCGGAACTCGCCGTGGATCGGGATGAAGTGCTTCGGCTTCGTCAGCCCGAGCATCAGCTTGAGTTCTTCCTGGCTCGCGTGGCCGGAGACATGGGCGCGCTTGATGGTGTGGTAGTAGACGTTCGCGCCCGCCTTGAACAGGTTGTCGATCGTCCGTGACACCGATTCCTCGTTGCCCGGGATCGGACTCGCGCTGACGATGACGGTGTCCCCGGGCTGGATCTCGACGAACCTGTGGTCCCGGTTCGCCATCCGCGCGAGTCCGGCCATCGGCTCGCCCTGGGCGCCGGTGGTCGCGATGACGATGCGCGGGTCCGGATGGTCCTTGATCTTGTCCTTGGACACGATGTGCGACGGGTCGTACTTGAGATAGCCGAGCTCGGTGGCGATGCGGAAGTTCTGCTCCATCGAGCGGCCGATCACGGACACGCTGCGGTGCATGTCGGCCGCCGCATCGAGGACCTGCTGGACCCGGGCGATGTTGCTGGCGAAGGTCGCCACGATCACCCGGCCGTCGAGCGGCTCCATGATCTCGCGGAAGGCCTCGCCGACGGTCCGCTCGGACGGCGTGTAGCCGGGATTCTCGGCGCGTGTCGAGTCCGACAGGAGGCACAGGACGCCTTCCTGCCCGAGGCGGGCCAGCGTCGCGAAGTCCGACAGCTTGCCGTCGACGGGAGTGTGGTCGAACTTGAAGTCACCGGTGTGGACGATCGTCCCGACCGGCGTCCGGAGCGCGATCCCCATCGCGTCGGGGATCGAGTGGCCGACGCGGAACGGCATCACGTGGAACGCGCCGATGTCGATCTCGTCGCCCGGTTCGAGTGCGATCAGCGGGTTGTTGTGGAGCTTGTGCTCCTTGTTCTTGTTGCCGAGGAGGCCGCGCGCGAGCGTCGAGGCATAGACCGGCACGCCTGGGAACTCGGGCAGCACGTACGGCAGCGCGCCGACATGGTCCTCGTGGGCATGGGTGATGAGGAACGCCTTGACGTTGGCGCGGCGCTCCTTGAGGTAGGTGATGTCGGGGATGACGAGGTCGATGCCGAACATCTCCTCGTCCGGGAACATGAGGCCGCAATCGATCACCACGATCTCGTCGCGGTACTCGAAGACGTACATGTTCTTGCCGATCTCGCCCACCCCGCCGAGCGGGATGATGCGGAGCGGGTGGTCGTTT
>JBJMNA010000268.1:0-8187 GCA_045804485.1 Chloroflexota bacterium | reverse complement strand
GGCGCGAGCCAGGCCGCGATGCGGCTCGCCCCGAGCGGCAGGCCCAGGAACATCCCGAGGAAGACGGACGGGATCGCCAGCAGGATCAACGGGATCGTCATCACCGGCACGGATTCGTGGATCCGGTCCCAGACCTCCTTGGGCCCGCGGAAGGCGCCCCAGAACGTGAGGCCCATGAGGCGGAACATGTAGAACGCCGTCATCCCCGCGACGATGAAGCCGATCAGCCAGACCCAGGCGAAGCCGAGCTTGAGCGATTCACCCAGGATCTCGTCCTTGGAGAAGAAGCCGGCCAGCGGCGGGATCCCGGCGATCGCGAGCGACCCGATGAGCATCGTCACGTAGGTGATCGGGATCTTCTCCGAAAGGCCGCCCATGCGGCGCATGTCCTGCTCCTCGTGCACCGCGTGGATGACCGATCCCGAGCCGAGGAAGAGGAGGCCCTTGAAGAAGCCGTGGGTCATGAGATGGAAGATCGCCGCCGTCCAGGCGCCGACGCCGAACGCCGCGAACATGTAGCCGAGCTGCGAGAGCGTCGAGTAGGCGAGGACGCGCTTGATGTCGGTCTGGGTCATCGCGATCGACGCCGCGAAGATGGCCGTGAAGATGCCGATCGCCGCGATGACCACGAGCGCCGACTGGGCGTGCGCGAAGATCGGGTTCGCTCGGGCGACGAGGTAGATGCCGGCGTTGACCATCGTCGCGGCGTGGATCAGGGCGGAAACCGGGGTCGGGCCCTCCATCGCGTCCGGCAGCCAGACGTGCAGCGGGAACTGGGCGCTCTTGCCCATGGCGCCCGCGAAGATGAGAAGCGCGATCAGCGTGATGGTCGGCGCGTCGAGCTCGCCGATCCGCGCCACGACCTCGCGGATGTCCAGCGTGCCGAGGCTCACGAAGATGAGCATGATCCCGAGGATGAAACCGACGTCGCCGACGCGGTTGACGATGAACGCCTTCTTGGCTGCGAGCGCTGCCGACCGCTTGCGGTACCAGAACCCGATGAGCAGGTAGCTGCAGAGGCCGACGAGCTCCCACGCGACGAAGACCACGAGGAAGCTCGAGGCGAGGACCAGCAGCAGCATGCTGAACATGAAGAGGTTCAGATACGCGAAGAACCGCCAGTAGCCCGGGTCGTGGCTCATGTAGCCGATCGAGTAGACGTGGACGAGCAGGCCGATGGTCGTCACGACGATCAGCAGGCAGGCGGTGAGCTCATCGACGACGAAGCCGACATCGACCACGAATCTGTCGGCCGGGATCCACTGGAACCAACGGAGGACGTAGCCGTGCGAGGTCTCCGAACCCGGGAGGAGCGGCGCCGATCCGGAGAGGACCTGGACGCACAGCAGCATCGCGATGATCCACACGAGGAAGATCGCGATCACCGGCACCCAGTGCGCCTGCTTGAACAGCCGCCGCCCGACAAGCGCAGTGAACAGGAATCCCGCCATCGGCAAGACGATGAGGGCCGGAATGAACGCTTCGGCGTTCATCCCTCGGTCATCCCGGCGCGTTGTCGGACGGCCGATCGCGGCGTTGCCGCCTGCGCGCGCTCGCTCACGCACCTTGAGGTGCGCTCGCTCACGTGCTCAACGGCGCCTTGCGCTCGACTCGTCCGACAGCGCGCAAGGCGGTACAAGAACGGCCCGTTCACTGGCGCATGGCGTCGTATTCGTCGACGAGGGGAGTCTTCCGATTCCTGTAGATCGCGATCACGATCGCGAGGCCGACGGTGGCCTCGGCGGCCGCGACTGCCATGACCATCAGCGCGACGATGGATCCGTCCGCGGCGGCTGTCGCCGCCTTGCCGAACGCGCCGAAGGCGACGATCGAGAGGTTGACGCCGTTGAGCATCAGCTCGATCGACATCAGCATGCTGATCGCGTTGCGCCGCGCCAGGAAGCCGAACGACCCGATCGCGAAGAGCATCCCCGAGAGCACGAGATAGGCGTCGAGCGAGTCGCTCACGACGGCCCGCCCTTTTCGCGCTTGGCGAGATAGACGCCGCCGATCACCGCCGCGAGGAGCAGCACGCTGACGATCTCGAACGGCAGGACGAAGTCGTTGAAGAGCGCCGTTGACATCTTGTTCGTCGCCAGCCGGACGCGGTCGGCGGCCTCGCCCCAATCGGTCGCGCCGATCGCGAGGGCGATGACGATCGCGATGATGATCGCGGCGATCGCCGCCGGGACGGCCTGGGTCTGGAAGACGAGCCGGCTCGGCGCGTCCTTCGTCTGCGTCAGCATGATCGCGAACAGGATCAGGACGCTGATCGCGCCGATGTAGACGATGACCTGCGCGGCGGCGATGAGCGGTGCGCCGAGGATGACGTAGATGCCGGCGAGCGACCCGAAGCAGACGATCATCGCGAGCCCGCAGCGGATGATGTCGCGCATCGTGACGACGAGCAGCGCCGCCCCGATCATCACCGAGGCGAACAGCCAGAACAGAGCGTCGCCCCAGTCCTGGCCGAGGAACACGATCATGATGGCCGCGATCCCGGTGACGATCCCGAGCACCATGAGCGCCAGGAGGATCGGGATCAGGCGACGCAGCACGGTTGCGTCTTACTCGTGGTGGCTGGGAACGACGGCAGACCCGCCGTGGCCGTGGCCGTCATGTCCGTTCGAGTGTCCGTTGCCATTGCCGCCGGGGACGCCTGTCACGACCGGCGGGAGAACCGGGAGCATCCGGGTCGTGTCGATGAGGCGACCCTCGGCGGCGGCGCGAGACGCCCAGTCCCGCTCGCGACGGACGTAGGTCACCTCGGTCTCGCGGTCGATGGCGGAGATCGCCATGAGGTCGATCATCGGGTGCGCCCGGCTCGTGTGCGACAGCTCCATGTCTGCCCCGTCGCGGAGAGCGTCATACGGGCAGGCATCGACGCAGATGCCGCACAGGATGCAGCGGCTCTCGTCGACGTCGTACTTCTGGAGGACGCGGGGCTTCGGCATCAGCGCGCCCGTCGGGCACGTTTCGGCGCAGCGCCCGCACGAGACGCAGGGCGTGTCGTTGAGGCTCATGTCGAGCGGCGTCGTCACCAGCGTGTCGAAGCCGATCCGCATGAAGTCGTAGCACGCCGCGCCGACCACTTCGGCGCACACGTTCGCGCACCGGCCGCAATCGATGCAACGCGACGGCTCACGCAGGATGAAGGCGTGGGAATCGTCGCGGATGTAGTCGTGGTTGACGCCGGTGAACCGGTTCTCGGTCACGCTCCTGAAGCCAGCCCCGTGGTTGTTGTCGGGCTCGAGCGTCGGGAGCGTCGTCCCATATTCGATGCCGAGGCGTCGAAGGTCGCAGAACCCGATCGCCTCGCACGTGCACTGGAGGCATCGAGTGGACTCGGCGACCGCGTCCTCGCGCGTGTACGGCAGCTCGTACTCGATATAGGAGTGGTTCCGCTCCTCGGCCTCGAGCGCGGTGAGCCGGTAGCGCGGCGTCTTGGCCTCGCTCGTGAAGGGCACGATGGAGAGGAACTCGGGTTGCGGCTCGGCGAGCGTCTGGCGCGTCCGGATCGCCGCGAGATCCATCCCTCGGAGATATGCGTCCACCGCGTACGCCGAGCGGCGGCCCTCGGCGATGGCCTCGACGACGGTCGCCGCGCCGATCCGGACGTCCCCCGACCCGAAGACGCCGGCCCGGTCGGTGGCGAACGTGACCGCGTCCGCCTTCAACCGCCGTTGCTTGGTCGCCTCCACGCCGTCTGAGCCGGGACCGATCCAGGTCAGGTCCGGGCCCTGGCCGATGGCGAGGAGGACGCGGTCGCAGGGGACCGTGAATTCGGTGCCGGGCGCCGGTTCCGGGCGGCGCCGGCCGGATGCGTCCGGGGCGCCGAGCGCCATCCGGATGAACTCGACGCCGGTCACATTGCCCTTCTTGTCCGTGACCACGCGCACGGGCCCGGCCTGGAAGATGGCAGTGACGCCTTCCTCGATCGCCTCGTGGACCTCGTTCGACGCCGGCATGTCCTTCATGTCGCGGCGGTAGACGAGCGTGACCTCGCTGGCGCCCTGGCGGATCGACGTCCGCGAGCAGTCCATCGAGGTGAAGCCCCCGCCGATGACGACGACCCGCTTGCCCGCGTGGTCCGGATACGGAAGACCGAGCGTCGCCGTGCGGAGGTATTCGAGGCCATCGAGGACTTCGGCGGCGTCCTCGCCCGGGATGCCGAGCTTGTTCGTGTCGTAGCAACCGATGGCGACGACGACCGCATCGAAGCCCTGATAGGTCAGGTCGTCGAGCGTGAAGTCCCGGCCGAGACCGGCGTTGCAGACGACCTTGCCGCCGAGCCGCGTGATCGATTCATATTCGGCCTCGAGCACTTCGACCTTCGGCAGCCGGTATTGCGGGATGCCGTAGCGGAGCATCCCGCCGGGTGCCGGGTCGCGCTCGAAGACCGTGACGTCGTGGCCTGAGAGCAGCAGGTAGAAGGCGGCGGCCATCCCCGCGGGCCCGGACCCGATGACCGCGGCACGCCGGCCGGTCGGTGCCTGTCGCTCGAACGGCAGCGGCGGATCCACGCCCTCGTCGAGCATCGCCTTCAGGACCTGGTCGCCGGCGTAGCGGTGGCTGTCGCGGATGGCGATCGCTTCGTCGACCTCGTCGCGCCGGCAGTGCTCCTCGCATGGCGCCGGGCAGACGCGCCCGAGAACGGACGGGAACGGGATGGTGCGCTTGAAGATGCGCGCGCTCTCGCGCCAGTCGGCCTCGGCATTGGCCTTGAGGAAGCCCGGGATGTCGATGTGGCTCGGGCACTTGTTCTGGCAGGGCGGCAGGCAATACGCGTTGTGGTCGGAGAAGATGAGCTCGAGGTTGGTCCGACGGAGCCGTCGGAGCTCGTCGGTCTGGGTCTGGACCTTCATCTCCGGCTCGCACGTGCGCGAGCACGAGATCGGCGGGTGTTCCTCGCCTTCGACCTCGACCACGCACATCCGGCACGCCCCGAAGCCGGGCAGCTTGGGCTCGTAGCACAGGGTCGGGATCTCGATGCCGTTGTCGCGGCAGACCTCGAGGATCGTCTGGCCCTCGAAGCCTTCGATGACGCGACCGTCCACCTCGATCCGGATGCGCGGCGACGACTGCGGTCGCTGTGGCGACTGCGTATCGAGCAGCCGGTCCGGAAGCGACCCCGTCGTGAACGAGGGGCGGCTGTCCGGGCCGGTCTCTGGGCGGCTGTCGGGGCGTGTGATCAGGTCGGCCATGATGCCTTCACGAGGTCGCACCGGCGGCCACCGCGATCGGATGGCAGACGCCGGCTGGGCAGGCGCTTCGAACGATGTGCTCGTCCAGCTCGGAGCGGAAGTATCGCATCCCGCTGGTGAACGGGAGGGTCGTGAGCCGCTCGTGGTCGCACAGCGCGGACCCGACGATGTCGGCCGAGAGGTCTTCGAGCAACTGGGGATCCTCGGGTCGCGGCCGGCCGTCGACGACACGGTCCGCGATCTCGACGAGGCGGCGCGTCCCGATCCGGCAGGGGATGGTCTTGCCGCATGCCTCGCTCGCGCAGAAGCGGGTCAGCAGGCGCGCGAGGTCGACGATGCACGCGCGATCGTCGGCGACGACCACCGAGCCCGACCCGATGTGAGCCCCAGCCGCACGGAGCGGCTCGTAGGCGTACGGCGTGTCGAGGACGTCGGGCGGGAGGAGGCCGCCGGACGGGCCGCCGACGAGGACCGCCTTGACCGACCGACCCGCCGGGAGCCGTCCGCCGAGCGCGAGGATGTCGCGGAGCGGCGTCCCCAGCGGGACTTCCGCGATGCCGTCGCCGGCCGGCGTCCGGAGCTGGACGAGGATGGTCCCGGGACTCTCCGGCGCGCCGATCGCGGCATAAGCCTCTGGCCCGTTGCGGACGATCCACGGCACGGCGGCGAGGGTCTGGACGTTGTGGACGACGGTCGGCATCCCGAACAGGCCGCGCTCGGCCGGATGCGGCGGGCGCTGCTCCGGCTGGCCGCGTTTCCCCTCGAGGGCCTTGAGCAGGACCGTCTCCTCGCCGAGCATGTACGCGCCCTGGACCGGCCGCACCGTCACGACGAGGTCGTGCCCGGAGCCGAATGCATCGAACCCGATGAAGCCGGCCTCCGCGGCCGCGCCGATCGCCGCGTCGAGGGTCCGGATCGCCTCTGTCGCATCGGCCCGGACGGCAACGATCACATCGGCCGCACCGATCGCGAATGCAGCGATCGCCGCACCCTCGATGATGGCGAACGGGTCTCGCTCGAGGAGGAACTGGTCGGTGCCGGTCGCGGGGTCGGCGCCATATCCGTTGACCACGATGTATCGGCGGTCTGCGTCCGTGGCCGCGGCGGTCCGCCACTTCAGGGCGGCGGGATACCCGGCGCCGCCGCGCCCGCGGAGCCCGGACCTCTCGATGGTGGCGATCGTCGCGCCGGCGCCGAGCTCGCGGATCGCGCGTCGGAGGGCCGCGAAGGCACCGACGCGCACGGCTGCGTCCAGGTCGGTCGGGTCGGCCGCCCCGGTGCGTTCGAGCAGGACTGCCGGCCAGGCGGACGGCGTCTTGAGGATGGTCGGCATGGTCAGGTCCGCGCCGCCCTGCTCCGGCCCCTGCCCTTGGCGCTGCCCGCGAGGGCCGCCCCGAACGCCGCGACATAGGCCGCCTCAGGCGGACGGTGAGCGGCGACGGCCTCGGCCTGGATGGTCGCCTCCGCCGGCTCGAACCGCAGATGGGCGTAGTAGCTCGCGGTGCCGTAGATCATCGCGTACCACGCCCCGGTCCTCTGGCTGATCCGCTTGAGCGCAGCGACGGGGAGGTAGCCGTACGCCGCCTGTGTCGCCTCGAGGATCGGCAGCATCTGACCCGGGTCGTGGTCGAATTCCTCGAGAATCGCATCCACGGCGGCGACGTCCACGGGTTCGAAGCGCCCGAAGGCAGGATCCGGCACGGTCCGGCCCGAACGCCGGAGCGCCGACTCCTCGCGTCGCTCGTCGTAGGTCTCCGACGCGCCCCAATGGACGTGGAACCGGCCGCGGGTGTCGATGCCGCCCATGTCGATGCACTCGATCGGGCACGCCTGGGCGCACTGGAAGCAGGTCTCGCACTTGAGCGTGCCCCACTCGTCGTACAGCAGCTGTAGCCGGCCGCGGAACTTCACGGCCTGGTCCCGTGGCGCCTCGGGATACATCACGGTGACCTTCGGCTCGAAGAAGCGCCGGAGCGTGAGGGCCATGCCCTTGGCGATCCCGAGGCCGGGGATGAGCGACATCAGGAGGCCCGCGCCGACTCGAACACGACGATGGCCGCCGCCGTCGCGAACAGATTGAGAAGCGATGCGGGCAGGAGCCACTTCCAGGCGAAGTCCATGAGCTGGTCGATGCGGACGCGCGGCAACGTCCCGCGCATCCACACGAAGGTGAAGACGAGGACGTACGTCTTGCCGAGGAACCAGAGCAGGCCCGCGACCCACTCGAAACCGATCCACGCGATGCCCAGCACGATGGCACCGACGGCGAGGTTGGCGAGGATGAAGCCACCGAGGAGCGCGAGCCACGTCGGGACGCGATCCCCGCCGAGGATCCAGATGGGCGCGGCGAATGCGAGGGTCAGGATCAACGGGACGACCGCGAACAGGATCAGCAGCCCGATCCCGAGCGAGCCCGGGTCGAGCGACAGGGTGACCGGCCACGGCCACGCGAACGGTGCGTTCCATGCGCCCAGGAACAGCGTCACCGTCAGCGCCGAGATGATGAAGACGTTCACGTACTCCGCGAAGAAGAAGAACCCGAAACGCATCCCCGAGTATTCGGTCGCGAAGCCCGCGACGATCTCCGAGTCAGCCTCGGTCAGGTCGAACGGCGTCCGGTTCGCCTCCGCGGTCGCGGCGATGAAGAAGATGAGGAACCCGAGCGGCTGCCGGAAGACGTACCAGTCTGTGAACCAGCCGGCCTGCTGCTGAGCGATCTGGTTGAGGCTCATCGTCCCGGCCAGCAGGATGAGCCCGACGACGGACAGCGTGAGCGGGTTCTCGTAGCTGACGACCTGCGCCGCAGAACGGAGCCCGCCGAGCAGCGAGTACTTGTTGTAGCTCGACCAGCCGGCCATCAGGAGCCCGACCACCGACAGCCCGCCGATCGCGAAGAAGTAGAGAAGGCCGAGGTTGAGATCCTGACCGAAGATCCCGGGCGCGAACGGGATGACGAGGAGGGTCATGACGCTCGCGAGATAGG
>JBJMNA010000267.1:0-5302 GCA_045804485.1 Chloroflexota bacterium | reverse complement strand
TCGGTCCCGAACCCAGGTTGAAACGGCTCCAGCCGATGCGCCGAACAGACTCACCCGCGGCAGCGCGATCCGCCGAGAGTTCCACATCGAAGGGTTGGCTGACGGCCGGCGCGCTAGCAGGAAGAGCCGATTCAATCCCCGGCGTAGCGCTTGAAGATGACCGCACCGTTGTGGCCGCCCAGCCCGATGTTATTCGAGAGGCCGTAGCGGACCTGCATCGGCGTTGCCTCGGCGACGACCCAGAGATCGCAGTCGGGGTCGAAGTCGCGGTAGTTGATCGTCGGCGGGATGCACTGCTCGGCGATCGACATGACCGTGGCAAATGCCTCGAATGCGCCAGCTGCGCCCATCATGTGGCCGGTCATCGACTTCGTGCCGCAGATCGCGAGAGACCGGCGCTTCGCGGCGGCGCGGTCGCCGAAGACCGTCCAGATGGCCTCGGCCTCGCGCTTGTCGCCCAATGGGGTCGAGGTGCCGTGGGGGTTGATCAAGTCGACCTCGTCGGCGGGCACGCCGCGCCGCTCGAGGGCCATCTTCATCGCCCGTGACGAGCCGTCACCGTGCTCGATCGGCTGGATCATGTCCCAGCCATCGGCGGCCGAGCCGTAGCCGACGACCTCGGCGTAGATGCGAGCACCGCGCGCCTTGGCGAGCTCGAGATCCTCGAGGAGCAGCGCCCCAGCGCCCTCGCCAAGGACGAAACCGTCCCGGGTCAGGTCGAACGGGCGCGACACGGTCTCGGGCGCCTCGCCGGGTCGCGGCATGCCCATCCCGCGCATGTTGGAGAAGCCGGCATGACCGACCTCGAGCAGTGGCGCCTCCGTCGAGCCGGAGATGACCGCGATGCAGTCACCGCGCCGGATCGCCTCGGCGGCCTCGCCGACGTTGTGCGTCCCGGTCGCGCAGGCCGACACGACGCACATGTTGTGGCCGATCGCACCGGTCTCGATGGCGATCATCCCGGAGCAGCTGTCGACGAGCGCGTTGGCGATGAACGTCGGCGCCACCGTCCGTGGTCCGCGCTCCTTCATCGAGACGTAGTTGTCGATCATCAGCATCTGTCCGCCGGCGCCCGACCCGAAGATGACGCCGACGTCGGTGCGGTTCTCGTCGGTGATCTCGAGCCCGGAATCGGCGAGCGCCTGCTTCGCCGCCGCCACCCCGAAATGGAGGCTCGGTTCGCTGCGGCGGGCGGCCTTCGCATCCATCCAGTCCGACGCGACGAAGTCCTTGATCTCGCCGCCGAGCTTGGCCTCGTACGGAGTCGTGTCGAATCTCGTGATCGGCCCGAGACCGGACACTCCGTTGACGAGGTTCGCCCAGGCTGTGTCGACGTCGTTGCCGACAGAACTGATGACTCCGAGACCGGTGACGACGACGCGCCGGTCGTAGTCGGGCTTGCGCACGATGCTTCTCCTGTTTCTGCGTTGCGGGTTCAGGCGGGAACGGCGGCGAGGGCGACGAGCCGTTCGAACGAGTCGGGATCGTCGGCCGAGATGATGTCGGCGTCTGGGGCGATCCGTTTGATGAGTCCGGAGAGGACCCGGCCGGGGCCGATCTCGACGAACGTCGTGACGCCCGCCTCGGTCATCGTCTCGACCGCGCGGATCCAGTCGACGCCGGCCGTCAGGTGCTCGACGAGCTCGGTCCGACACGCGTCGGCAGTCGCGATGACGTGGGCGTCGGCATTGGCGAGGAGCGGGACCAGCGGATCCGTGACGGTGACATCGGCGAGGGCGGCCCGCATCCCGTCGGCGGCGTCTGTCATGAGCGGGGAGTGCGCGGCGACGGAGACCGGCAGGACGATCCCCCGCTTGGCACCGAGCGACTTCGCGATCTCGGCGCCGGCCTCGATGGCGCGGCGCTCGCCGGACACGACGACCTGCCCCGGGGCGTTGCGGTTCGCGACGACGAAGACGCCGTGTTGTGAGGCCGCGGCGACGAGTTCGGGGAGGCGGGACTCATCGAGTCCGATGATCGCGGCCATCGCGCCGTCGCGACCCTGGCCAGAGGCCTGCATCAGGCGGCCGCGCTCGCGGACGAGGCGCACGCCGTCCTCGAGCCCGACGGCGCCGGAGGCGACGAGTGCCGTGTACTGGCCCATGGAATGACCGGCGATGAACGCCGGCGCCGGAGCGTCGAGACCATCGGCCGCCCACCGTTCACGAAGTGCGGCCAGGATCGCGATCGAGGTCGCGAGGATCGCCGGTTGCGCGTTCTCGGTCAGATCGAGACGGTCGGACGGCCCATCCCAGCCGA
This sequence comes from Chloroflexota bacterium, assembly GCA_045804485.1. GTDB lineage: Bacteria > Chloroflexota > Limnocylindria > Limnocylindrales > CSP1-4 > SPCO01. The sequence continues at coordinate 3,043 of JBJMNA010000267.1, read as the reverse complement.
GGGCACTGATGGGCTCGGCGAGTGCCGAATCGGCGGCGGCAAAGACGGCGGCTGCGGCGGGCGACGCGTCTGCGACCGAGCGGCCCATCCCGACGGATTGCGAGCCTTGTCCGGGGCACACGAAGGCGATGCGGGGCATAGAGGAAGGCTACGGTGGCTCGCGGAACGTGAGCGCGGCGACGGTGCATGGTTGCACACATCGCGGAGCGTGCCGTACGCTGCCGACGTGTCCGACGAACGACCCTCGGTCCGACCCTCCAGCCGCCCTGCACCGACCCGCGCCATCGCGCGGCGGTTCGAGGCGGACCTCTCGGCGCCCGTGCTGGCCGCTGGCAACAGGCTGCCGAATGTCCGCCAGATCAGCGAACGGGTCGCGATGGGCCGAGCCCTGTGGCGCGAGCTCGTGATCGGGTTCGCCGGACAGCTCGGGGAGCTGCGGCTCGGTTTCACGCAGCTGGCTGCCCTGTACGTCCTTGCCGATGGGAACACGCTGACTGTCGGCGAGCTCGCCGAGTCGATCAGCCGCTCGCCGTCGGCCACCAGCCGGCTCGTCGAAGGGCTCGTCCGGCGGCGGCTCGTCGAGCGCCACGAGGAACCCGAGGACCGACGCCAGCGGACTCTCCGCCTGACCCAGCGCGGTCACGCCGTGCTTCGGGTGGTGGATCGCGGCCGCGCCGACCAGTTCCTGTCGGCGGTCCGGCCACTCCCGACCGCGGAGCGGGCCATCGTCGCGATGGGCGTCGCTGCGCTCGCGACCCACGCGATCAGCCGGCGCGGCCGTCTGATCCGGACGACGCGCGAGTAGCATCCGTCCTACACAGGAGGGTCGTCATGGACTTCGGTCGGACTGCTGAGCTCGCGTTGCGCATCCAGCATCGCCATTCGGACGGCACGTGGGGCCAGCTCGAGCCTCGTTCGCACCACGATTCGGCCGATCACGACCCCGAACGTGGCTGGAGCTCGGGCGCGACGATCTACGTGTGCAAGACGTGCGACGAAGAGGTCATGGTCGAGCCGCTGGACGACCCCGGCAACCCGCGGTCCTGAGGACGGGCGAGGGCGCCGTCAGGAACAGAATCGGCGGACGACGTCGTACAGGACCGGCAGCCCCCAGCGAAGCCCGTCGATCGAGACCCGCTCGTCCACGCCATGGAACCGCTCGAGGAATCGCTCGTCGGGATCGAGCCGCAACGGTGAGAAGCCGTAGGTCGGCGTCCCGACCGATGCCGTGTGCTTGGCGTCCGTTGCGAAGGGCGCCATCACCGGCAGCGGGATGCCGTCGGGATCGTGCTCGCGGATCGTCGCCGCGAGGAGCTCGAAGAGCTCTCCGTCGGCCGGCGCTTCGACAGGCCCGCCAAAGACGATGAGCTCGACGTCGCAGACGGCGGCGAGGTCCGGTCCGAGGCGCTCGATGATCTGCCGGCGCATGTCCGGTTCGGTCGTGCCGGGCAGGACACGGCAATCGACCTCGACGAGGGCGTCACCGGGGATGACGTTGTACTTGATCCCGGCGTGGACGACGTCCGGGCTGAGCGTGTCGCGAAGGAGCGCTCGGAGCGCGCGGGCGTACATCGGGTCGCACGCCGCGGTGAGTGCGGCATCGGCACGGCCGGCATCATCACCGGCGAGCGCGGCGAGGATCGTGCCCGCCTCCGATGGCAGGACGGCGGCCGCCTGCCGGAGGAATCGCGCCATGACCGGCGTGACGCGGGTGGGGCCGGGAACTGCGAGTCGTTCGATGACGGCTGCCGCGAGGACGGCTGCGTTGTCATCGCGCGGCATCGATCCGTGGCCCCACGTCCCCCGGACCGCGATCCGGTACGCCGCAAAGCCCTTCTCGGCGACCTGGATGGGATAGAGCCGGCGTCCCGCGATCGTCGCGGACACGCCGCCACACTCGTTGACCGCGCCTGCCGCACGGACCCACTCAGGCCGGTTCTCGGCGACCCATCTCGCGCCCGCCATCCCGCCTGCCTCCTCGTCGGCGGTGCAGGTGAACAGCACGTCGCGAGTCAGGCCGGGGATCGGATCCCTGGCGGGGTCGAGACCGGCGGCGTGCGCCTCGGCAGCGAGCAGCCGGATCACCCCGAGCTCCATCGCGACCATCGCCTTCATGTCGACCGCGCCACGCCCATAGACGTGGCCGTCGGCGATGTCGGCCGCGAACGGATCGTGCGTCCATCGCTCCGGCGGCGCCGGGACGACATCGAGATGCGACAAGAGAAGGAACGGCTCGCCGCCGGTCCCGTCGCCGCGGAGACGGACGTGGACGGAGCCGCGGCCGGGCTCGGGTTCGATGACCTCCGGTTCGAGGCCGATGTCCGTCAGGAGGCCGGCGATGAGGTTGGCCGCCTGGAGCTCGCCATCGGGCGCCTCGCTGGTCGGCGGATTGACCGACGGGATCTGGATCAGGGCGCGGAGGTCGTCGATCAGCGCGTCGGTCGCGAACGCCCAGGCGGGTCCCTCGATCGCGCTCGACGGAGCGGCGACCGGCGTCACGGAGCGGGGGTGCCCGATGCGAGCGTCAGCGCGACACCGATGATGAAGCCGCCGAACATGAGGGCCGCGACCATCGCGAGCAGCAGCTTGCCGTAGCGACGTTCCTCCTCGAGACCGGGTCCCGGGTCGGGATCCGTGCCGCCGGCGATGTACGGCTGGTCGAGACCCTTTGCGCGCGCGATCTGGGCCCGCGCGGAGTCGTATTCGGCCGGGTCGGGCGGCAGGCGGCTCATGCCGACATCATGCCGTCGAACCGGCGAATGCGCAGGACGCAGCCCGACAGCGGCTCGCTTGGGATCACCGACCCCGAAGGTTGGCGGTCATTCGTTCGCCGGTGGTCACGGCACCCCTCGATGCCGAGCCGACGAGGGCCGCGTACTTCGCCATCACGCCGGTCCGGTAGCGTGCCGCTGGCGGCGACCACCGTTCGAATCGCCGTGCGACCTCGTCCGCCGGCACGTCGAGATCGAGCGCGGAACGATCCACGTCGATGACGACGGTGTCGCCCTCCTCGACGACCGCGATCGGCCCACCGAGCGCGGCT
>JBJMNA010000266.1:0-2510 GCA_045804485.1 Chloroflexota bacterium | reverse complement strand
GTGATCGACCTCGCGCGTGCGCTGGCGATCGACCCCGCGATCCTGATGCTCGACGAGATGACCGCGGCGCTGCCTGCCGACCTGACCGAACGCGTGCTCGAAGTCATCGGCCGCCAGCGCGGCACGGACCGGTCGGTGATCTTCATCTCGCATCGGATGATCGAGATCGCGGCGGTCTGTGACCGTGCGACCGTCCTGCGCGAAGGCGAGACGGTCGGCGTCGTCGACGTCACCGAAGGGTCGGAGGAGCGGATCGTCGCGCTGATGCTCGGCGACATCGTCAAGGGCATGCCGCCGCGGGCGACCATCGCGACGCCCGCGCCAGGGGCCGCCAGCGTGGTCCCGCGCATCAGCGCGAAGAACCTCCAAGCCGGGACCAAGCTCAAGGACGTCTCGTTCGAGCTGTACCCGGGCGAGGTCCTCGGCGTGGTCGCGCTCGAGGGCCAGGGACAGGACGAGCTCTTCGACATCCTGTCCGGCGCGGACCGTCCGGCGAGCGGCGAGGTCGCCGTCGATGGGAAGGCGGTCTCGTTCGGCCATCCGGCCGATGCCATCCGGGCCGGACTCGTGTACGTACCGGCCGATCGCGCCGAGGCCCTGCTCATGCAACGGTCTGTCCGCGAGAACATCGCATTGCCGTTCACGGCGCCGTTGCGACGGTGGGGCGTCATCGATGTCGCAGCCGAACGGCGGCGGGTCAAGACCGGGATCGACCAGCTGCAGATCGATACGCGCGCCCAGGGCGAGGTGCGCCGGCTGTCGGGCGGGAACCAGCAGAAGGTCACGATCGCCCGATGGGTCGCGGGCGGAGTCCGGACGATGCTCTGTTTCGACCCGACGCGCGGGATCGACATCGGCACAAAGCGCGAGATCTACGAACTCCTGCGCGATCTCGCAGCCGCCGGGGCCGCGGTCCTGGTCTACACCTCCGAGCTCAAGGAGATCCAGCTGGCGTGCGACCGAGCGATCGTCATCTTCGGTGGGCGCGTCGTCGCCACGATCCCCGTCGAGGAGGCCGACGAGCAGACACTGCTGCGTGCCGCGTACGACCTGCCACCCGACGCCGCGATGCCCGAGGAGGTCGCGGCGTCCGGATTGGCCGCTGAAGCAGAGGCCGCCCCATCGACCGCGGAGGCGACGGCATGAGCGCAGCCACAACGGTGCTCGAAGGTGGGAGCGCGTCGGCGGACCCGGTCGAACGCGTGGCGCGGGCCGCCCGGCGGAATGCCTGGATCCTCGGCCTCGCCGGCGTCCTCGTCGTGATGTTCGCCCTCACCAAATTCATCCAGCCGAACTACGGCCCCGCCCAGATCCAGGGTCTTGCGATCGGCGTGCTGCCGGTCGCACTGGCCGCGATCGCCCAGGCGATCGTCGTCATCTCCGGCGGGATCGACCTGTCGGTCGCCTCGATCATGTCGCTGACGGGGGTCACGGCGGCGGTGCTGCTCCACGGACAGGGCGATGTCGTGGCCATCCCGATCGTCCTCGGAGTGCTGGCTCTCGGGATGTTGGTCGGGGCCATCAACGGCTCCCTGATCGTCGTGACCCGCGTCCCGGACATCGTGGTCACCCTGGCCATGTCGTTCGTCTGGGCGGGGACGACGCTGCTCGTGCTCGGCTCACCCGGCGGCGGATCCGTGGGCTGGCTACAGGAGCTCGTGAACGGATCGTTCGTGAGTCCCTGGATCGCCCGCGCCTTCCTCCTGCTCGCGATCATCGTGCTCGTCGTCTGGCTGCCGCTCCGGCGCTCGATGCTCGGCCTGTCGATGTACGCCCTCGGCAGCAACCGGCTGGCGGCGTTCCGCAGCGGCGTGCCCGTCGGCCGGACCAAGGTCGCGGCCTACGCGCTCACCGGGCTGTTCTGCGCTCTCGGCGGCTTGGCCATCAATGCGAGCACGGGCTCCGGGTCGCCGGTGCCGGGCCCGTACACGCTCCAGAGCGTGGCGGCCATCGTGCTCGGCGGCGTCAGCCTTGCCGGCGGCCGCGGCGGGATCGTCGGCCCCATCGTCGCGTGCGTGATCCTCCAGCTGGTCCGGACGGACCTCACCCTGCTCGATGTCAGCCCCAACCTGGCCACGGCGATCCAGGGGCTGATCCTCATCTCGGTCGTGCTCGTCGGCAGCGTCATCACGATGCGGCGGGTCCGGCGATGACGGCTTCTGCCCAGCCGGTCGAGACCCCGCGCCCGCAGCCGCTCGCGACGCTCAGGGCACTGTTCCGCGACCGTCCCCTCATCCCGCTGAGCGTGCTGCTCGTCATCCTCGTCGCGGTCCTCGAGCTCGTCCAGCCGGGGACCGTTCAGACCACCTGGCTCGGTTTCACCGTCCGCGCGGCGATCCCCCTCGCGATCCTCGCGGGCTGCCAGACCCTGGCGATGCTCACGGGCGGCATCGACCTGTCGGTCGGGACCGTCGGATCGATGGCAGCGTTCATCGTCGCGACGCAGGCGACGAGCCAGGGACCGATCGTCGCGATCGTCCTGGCCCTCCTCGCGGCGGCCGTCGCAGGCG
>JBJMNA010000265.1:0-14185 GCA_045804485.1 Chloroflexota bacterium | reverse complement strand
GGGTCTCGGGCTGCATCTCCTCGATCGCGTCGGCGACGGCCTCGTCGTCGAGTGCCGCAAGGACGCCGGCTCGGTCGCGTGGCGCGAGCTGGTCGATGATCGTCGCAAGGTCTGCGGGGTGGAGCTCCGTCAGCCCGGCGTGCGGCACGCGCAGCCGGATCGACGCGATGCTCGTCTCGACCGGATCGACGTCCTCCCAGTCTATGTAGCGCTCCGGGGTCGGCAGCCGCAGGTTGCGCGCCACCACCCGATAGGCACCCTCGATCCCGAGCCGCCGCAGGAGTCCGGCCGCCCCGACGTCCACGGCGACGAGATGCAGCCGCCCATCGACGTCGTCGAGGCGGAGGTCGTTGACGCGGACGACGCGCCGTCCGTCGATGTCGACGATCTGCTTGTCGAGCAGGTCGGCGCGCAGCAGGATCTCGTTCGAACGCTGCGCGAACGGGGTGATGTCGATGGTCGCTCCCGACAGACGGGCGCCGGAGGCGTCGAACCGGGCGGCCTGGGACCAGGGCAGGAAGATGCGGCGTCGGCCGGTCGCGACGACCAACCCGGTGACGGGTGGATGGCTGTCGCCGATGGCGACGATGAGGTCGTCGACCGTGCCGAGCGGGTCGCCGTTGGCGTCCAGCACGGGCCGGCCGATGGCCTGGCTCAGGTAGAGCATGGGAGCCACCTCGCTGACGGGACGTCCCGCCGCGGGTGGCGCGACCACGTCGGTCGCGACAGCCGTCAGGAGGCGGGGCGGGCCGCTTTCAGGGTGCAGGCGGCCTGTCGGCCACCGTTGGGACTGGGACCGTCGTCCACGGGGATGTATCGGCCTCGGATGGGAGCTCTGACGGCCGTGACCCACGAGGGGCGCGCGACGCTCGCGGAGTGTAGTCGGCCTCGTTCCGGACGGTCAACGAGACGACCGGCCAGCAGGCCGTACAGGACGATGGTCCTGGGTACCCCAGTACCGATGGCGGCCCCGCGGCCGGAGCCGCCGATGCGACCATTCGGTCCGTGCGCGCGCGCTTCGCTGGATCGGGGGAACCGCTGGCCTGGGACGAGTCGTCCACGGCGGCTCGCACGTCCTCGCCGACCTCCACCGGCGCGCCCGGATCGATCTTCCGGAGGTTCGTCGGCACCGATCGAACCGGTCCGACGGGAGCACCCTCCGTCTTCGTCGAGCCGACCCTCCAGCCCGTCGAGGCCGAGCTCGCCGAATCCCTCGACACCGTCCTGCGCATCGTCGGCCGGCTCGCAGCCTCGCACGACCGCGCGGAGCTCGTCGGGATGATCGTCGAGGCGACGATGCGCGAGCTTCGCGTCGACGCCACGACCATCCGCCTGCTGCGCGAGGAACACCTCGAGCTCGCCGGATCGGCCGGGCTCCCGGATGCGGTCGCAGCGGACATCCCGGCCATCGGCCGCGACGCCGGCCTGATCGGCGAGGTCATCCGCGCCCGCCACGTCATGGCCTGGCCAGACCTCCACGCGCACCGGCACGTCGTCGACGAGCGCTACCCGGAGTCGTTCGATCACGCCGGGCACCTGGTCGCACCTCTGTTCCATGGCGACCATGTCGTCGGCGTCCTGTCGGCGGTCACCCGCATGCCACGGAGCTGGACGAGTGGCGAGGTGGCGTTCATGGGGACGCTCGCTTCGCACGCCGCCATCGCGCTGACGAACGGCGAGCTGCTTGAGCAGACCGTCAAGCGGGCCGCGCAGCTGGAGGTCCTCCAGGCGGCGTCGGCCCGGATGAGCCGCGCACGCACGATCGAGGAGGTCGGCCTCACGATCGTCGACGAAACGAGCCGGATCATCGATTACCACAACGCCCGCGTGTACGTCGTGGAGCCGCCAGACGACATCATCCCGATCGCCTTCAAGGGCAAGCCGGGAACGTACGACGACGTCGAGGTGAGCGCGCTTCGCTGCAAGCTCGGCCATGGCTTCACCGGCTGGGTCGCCGAGCACGGCGAGCCGATCATGGCCAACGACGCGAATCTCGATCCGCGCGGCGCGACGATCGCCGGGACGGACGACGTCGACGAGTCGCTACTGGCGGTCCCGATGCGCTATGACGGCTCGACCATCGGCGTCATCGCCCTCGCCAAGCTCGGGCTCGACGGGTTCTCCGCGGACGACCTCCGGATCCTGACGATCCTCGCCGACAGGGCAGCGACGGCCATCGGCTCCGCCCGGTTGCTGACCCGGACCCAGGACCTCGCACGCGAGATGCGCCGCCTGCTCGACATGAGCGCGGAGCTGTCGGGAAGCCTCGATCCACGTCAGGTCGCCGATGTCATGGCCGGTCACCTCACGACCGCGATGGGCGTCGACGAGTGCATCATCAGCTATTGGGACCGGGGGGCCGGCCTCATCGAATCGCTCGGCTACTACCCGCCGCATCGACTCCAGGACATCGAGGGCGCCTACAACGTCGGCGACTTCCCGGAGACGCTTCGCGTCCTCGAGCGCCAGGTCGCGAGCATCGTCGACGTCGACGATCCCGCCGCGGACGCGTCCGAGGTGGCGCTCATGCGCGCGGAGGGAAAGAAGGTCCTCGCGATGCTGCCGCTCGTCGCCAAGGGCCAGTCGATCGGCCTCGTGGAGCTCATCTCGAACCGGCCGATCTCCTACGACGACGACCGCCTCGGACTGGCCCGGACGATGGCCAACGAAGCGGCCATGGCGCTCGAGAACGCTCGGCTGTACGAGGACGCCCGCGCTCTCGCCGACCGTGATCCGCTCACCGGCTTCTACAACCACCGCTTCCTGCACGAGCGGCTCGGTGAGGAGGTCGTCCGAGCGCAGCGTGCGCGTCGGCCTCTCAGCGTCCTGATGCTCGACCTCGACGACTTCAAGCTCGTCAACGACACGTTCGGGCACCTCTTCGGCGACCGGGTGCTGACGTGGACGGCCGAGCTGATCCGGTCGACCTTGCGCGCCTCGGATATCCCCGCGCGCTACGGTGGCGACGAGTTCGCGATCATCCTTCCCGAGACCGACGGCGACGATGCCCGACGCGCCGCCGAGCGGATCCTCGACGCCTTCCGTGACCGCGCCTTCGTCGGCGAGCAGCGCGGGCCGGTCCCGATCGGCGCGTCCATCGGCGTCGCGACGTTCCCCGGCGAGGCTCGGACGGCGACAGAGCTGATCGCGGGCGCCGACGAGGCGCTCTACCGTGTCAAGCGCGACGGCGGCCACGACGTGGCAGGAGCGGGCGACGCCGCGGCCTGATCCGTCCAGCGCGCCGCCGGCCCATGGACGCCGGCCGGCTTGTCCGCCATCCTCGCTGACGTGACCGACTCGACGGGCCGTCAGGGCCCGACCCCAGACCGCCGCATCCGCCGCGCGTGGTGGATCTTCGCGGGGTCGTTCTTCATCCTCGGCCTGATCGCGGTCCTGCGCGTCGTGACCGACGCGGCTCGGCCGATGGACTGGGCGGTCGTCGCGCTCGTGCTCGTGGTCGGTGCGGCCGCCATCCATCATCGTGAAGCGGTCGCCGCCCAACAGGTCTCCCGCCGCGAGGAAGCCGAATCGTTCGCCCGGATCCTGTCCAGCCTTGCCCGCTCGGTCGCGCCGGACGCGATCCTCGGGGCGATCGTCGACGAGCTCGCGTCGGCGACGGGTGCCGATCACATCGTCGTCGCGCGGCGGAGGCCCGACGCGCGCGTCCTCGAGGCCACGCTCGTGAGCGCGCGTCCGGGCGTGGCGGACTCGACCACGCGGCTGCCGATCGCGGACCTCGAGGACCCGGTCGGTGTCGTCGCCGCCGACCGCGAGCCGATCGCCGTCCCGGTCGTCGCTCATGCCGGCGACCCTGTGGCCGCGGGCGGGCTGCGCGGCCGGTTCGATGAGTGGACGGCGCGGCTTGCATCTGCCGCGCCCGTTGCCGGCGGTCCTGGCCCGCTAGCGACGGCTGCCCGCGTCCCGCACGATCGCCAGCTCGTCGCTGATCGGATCGCCGCCCGCGCTCGGACGGTCTACGGCCTGTCCGACACCCTCGCCGCGCCTCTCGCGGTGGACGGTCATGTCATCGGGGCGATCGTCCTGTCGCACCGGATGCCCGTGACCTGGTCGGACACGAACCGACGGCTGCTGAGCGCGGCCGCAGGCGAGGCATCGTCGGCCCTGTCGAGGGCGTACTCACTCCGTGCCGCCGAGGCCCAGGCGTCCACCGACGCGCTCACCGGGCTGCCGAATCGCCGCTACTTCGACGAGTTCTGTGGCCTGCTGGCGCGCCGCCGGCGGTCGGGTGATGCCGTCGGCATCCTCATGATCGACATCGACCGGTTCAAGCGGCTCAACGACACCTACGGCCACACGACGGGGGACGCGGTCCTCCGGGCCGTCGGCGGAGCGATCGTCTCAGCCGTTCGCGAGGACGACGTCCCCGCGCGGTACGGCGGCGAGGAGTTCGTCGTCCTGCTGCGCAACCCGAGCCCCGACATCGCCCTCGAGGTCGGCGAACGCGTCCGAGCCGCCGTTGCGGCGCTCGACCTCGCTCGGCTCGGTGTGCCGGGAGTCAGCGTGTCGGTCGGCGTCGCCGTCGCAGGCCACGCGGACCAACCGATCGGCGACCTGGTCGAGCAGGCCGATCGGGCGCTCTACCGGGCGAAGCGCGCGGGCCGCGATCGAGTCGTCGCAGCCTGACCGACTACCATCGGGCGCGTGACCGACGACGCCGACGTCCACCCTGACGAGCCGCCGGAGCTGACCAACGGGGACCTCGCCCGCATCTTCCACGAGATCGGCGACATCCTCGAGCTCAAGGGCGAGCTCGTGTTCAAGACCGTCGCCTACCACCGCGCCGCCGACGCCATCGGGCGCAGCCCGGTCGACCTCGTCTCGGCCTATCGGTCCGGGAACCCACCGACCGTCCCGGGTGTCGGCAAGGCGATCTCGGACAAGATCCGCGAGCTCGTCACGACCGGCCGGATGGCGATGTACGACCGCCTCCGCGCCGAGGTCCCCCCGACGCTCGTCGCCATCCTGGACATCCCGGGTCTCGGGCCGAAGACCGTCCGTCAGCTCAACGCCGAGCTCGGGATCGAGACCGTGGAAGACCTCCGCCGTGCGGCGGAGGACGGTCGGCTGCGGACGGTCCGCGGGATGTCGGCGCGGACGGAAGCCCTCGTTCTCGAGGGCATCGCCCGGATGGAGGTGCGCTTCGAGCGGATGCGGCTCGACCGCGCCGAGGCCTACGTCACGGGATTGATCGACGGTCTCGCGGCGACGCCCGGCGTCCGGTCGATGGAGCCAGCCGGCTCGTTCCGGCGGAAGAAGGAGTCGATCGGCGACATCGACATCCTCGCCGAGACGGACCAGCCGACGGCCCTGATCGACGCCTTCACCGGGTTCGGGATGGTCGACTCGGTCATCAACAAGGGTGGCTACAAGGCCGCCGTCCGGATCATGCGTGGCCCGCAGGCCGACCTCATGGTCATGCCGCCGGGCGAGGCCGGCACCTACCGGATCCACTTCACCGGATCCAAGGAGCACAACGTCCGGCTGCGCGCGATGGCGCGCGACCAGGGCTGGAGCCTGTCCGAGAAGGGCTTCCAGCGGATCGGCGACGACGGGGGGCCGCTGACCGGTGATGCTGCGGAGCTCCGCACGTTCGCCGAGGAATCCGACGCATACGCCTTCCTCGGCCTGCCGTACATCGAGCCCGAGTTGCGCGAGGATGCCGGCGAGATCGAGGCGGCACTGGCCGGCCGCCTGCCGCCACTCATCACCCAGGCGGATCTCCGTGGCGACCTCCACAGCCACTCGGACTGGTCCGACGGGCACCAGCCGATCGAGGTGATGGCCGAGCAGATGCGTGCTCGCGGATATGCGTACCAGGTGCTGACCGACCACTCCCAGTCGCTGGCCATCGCACGCGGGCTGACTCCCGAGCGCGTCGCCGAGCAGGCGACGATCATCGCGGCGCTCAACGCGCGGTTCGCGGAAGAAGAGGCGGCCGGGACCGCGCCGGCCGCGACCCCGGCCGAGGGCTTCCGGATCCTCCATGGCTGCGAGCTCGAGGTCCGGGCCGACGGTGCGCTCGACTTCGACGATGAGCTGCTCTCGCGGTTCGACCTCGTCGTCGCGTCGGTGCACGTCAGCCGGCGCCAGTCGCGCGCCGAGCTGACGCAACGGACGCTCAATGCGATCCGCAGCCCGCACGTCGACGTCATCGCTCATCCGTCCGGGCGGATCATCGGTCGTCGAGACGACCTGGATCTCGACTGGGACCTCGTCTACACCGAGGCCGCGCGGACCGGGACGACGCTCGAGATGAACGGCTCGCCACCACGGCTGGACCTTGCCGTCGAGCGGGCGCGGCGGGCGATCGGTCTCGGCTGTCTCGTTTCGATCGACTCCGACGCCCACGACATCCGCGAGATCGACTTCGTCCGCTGGGGGACGACGCAGGCGCGCCGGGCGTGGGTGACCCCGGCCGACGTCCTCAACACGCGCTCCCGTGCCGACCTGCTGGCCTGGGTCGCCGGCAAGCCGGGCCGCGTCTGATGCGGCGGTGATCCGATGAGCGTGTCGCGTACCATCGCCGGGATGGACGACAGGCCGGCCCGGCGCGACCTCGCGCTCGTGGCGGTCACCCTCGTCGGGCTGTCGCGGCTGCTCGAGCCGCCCCTCATCTGGCTGTGCGCAGCCGCGCTGCTCGGGGCGATGCTGCTCGGGACGCTCCAGGTCCTCCACGACGAGGCTGCGCCGGTGCACGCCTGGTTCGGCGTCCCGATCGAGTCGGTGATCCTCCCGTCGGTCGCGGCCGTCGCCTGTCTCGGCGCGATCCGGCTGATCCCGTTCGGGCTCTGGCTCGTCCCCGCGCTCGGCATCACCTGGTTCATCGTCGAACGCACGCTCGAGCTCGAGAGTCGGATCAACCACGGCCTCACGGCGTTGACGCCGGACGACCGGACGTCACTCCTCGTGACCGTCCTACTCGTCGCGTTCCTGGCCTTCACCGGCGTCGCCGCCATGGTTCCGGGCGGACTCGTGCTGTCCGGTGGTGCACTCACGGGTGGCAACCTCCTCGTGCTGGTCGTCGGCGATGCGCTGGTCGCGGCTCTGCTCGGCTACCGCGCGGCCTCACTCCGCGTCAACGACGTCCGCGACGCCCTCTGGTCAGCCCTGACCTATGCCGCCGCGATCGCCATCGCCGCTGCGGCGCTCCGGGCGATGGAGATCCCGCGCCTCATCGGCCCTGCGCTGCTCACACTCACGTTTTACCTCTGGGACGCGTTCATCAGCACCACCCCGTCGCGGCGTCGCGATCGCCGCTGGATCGGTCGCGTCGCCCTGTTGGCGGGTCTCGGGTTCGTCGTCACCGCGTGGAACCTGCTGCTCCGGGCGTAAGGGCGTCCGGCGTTTGACGCGCCGCGCCGAGGGTGCTAGAAAGCATGTCCGCTACCGGGCCCGGTATCACCGCGCGCCCATGAGCCTTCCGACCCCGCTCCGCACACCGCCGCGCCCCGAAAGGACGACCGCCACGTGACCTTCCCCGACGTCGACACGCAGGCCCAGAGCCCCGTCAACCTGAACCGCCAGAAGCGGCAGCTGGCGGACCTCGCGATCGCCCAGGCGACGGCCGCCGACTGGGCGGAGTCAGCCGCGACGAACCGCAAGCTGCTCGAGCTCGGCCCCGACGCTGAGGCCGAGAATCGCCTCGCCAAGTCGCTCTGGGAGCTCGGCGAGCTCGGCTCCGCGCGCGAGCACTACCAGACGGCGCTCGCGCTCGATCCCACGAACCGCATCGCCGAGCGCAACATCGACCGGCTCAAGATGCTCCTCGTCGCCGCCGGCGAGAAGACCGTCCCGGCGCAGGCCGGCTCGAAGGCGCCGGTCAGCATCTTCGTCGAGGAGACCGGCAAGACGGGCTTCGCCTTCCTGACGGACCTCGCCTCGCCACGCGAGCTTGCCCAGGTCAACCCGGGCGACGCCGTCGAGCTGACGCCCGAGGGCAACCGGCTCATCGCGTTCTCGAACGGCGTCCGGATCGGCGTCGTCGAGCCGCGCGTCGCGGCCCGCCTGCTCAAGCTCATGGCCGACGGCAACAAGTACGCCGCGGGCATCACGTCGCTCGGCGACAAGGACGTGCGCATCATCGTCCGGGAGATCTTCCAGGACCCGGCGAACTACGGGAAGGTGAGCTTCCCGACCGCAGCCAAGTCGACCGACCTCCGCCCGTACACCAAGGGGACCCTCGTCCGCGAGGAGATGGATCTCGAGGACGACCTCGAGGACGACGAGGAGGACGACGAGATCGAGGACCTCGACCGCGTCCTGCCGCCCGAGTCCACGACCGACGAGGCCTTCGAGGACGAGCCGGACGAGCTCGACGAGCCGTAATCCGCGCCGCTAGCCTGCGGTCGCCGTCCGTCGCGCGCTGGCAGCGGTCGCCTCGGCCCTCGCGAGCGCCTCGCTCAGCGTCCCGATCGCGGTGGTCCCGGTCGACAGCGTCCGATCCAGGTCTGCCGCGGTCCGGCCGATGACGAGAGCCTCGAGCCGGCCGTAGGTCGCAAGAACGAGGCGGACGAGGCGGTCGGTCTCCGTCGGTTCGCGCCGCGCCATCACGAGCGTCATCGGCGAAGCGTCGCGTCCGTCGGCTAGCATCTGTCCGATGACCGGTCGCGGACCCCATGACGCCCACCGGGGCGCCGCCCTCCCCGTCTTCGACCGGCTCGCGCCGCCGCCGCCGGCTCGCCTGGTGGGTACGACGATCGATGCCCACACGGCGCCGGGTGAGATCGTCGCCGACCTGTTCGGCCGCGGCGGATGGGTCGCCCGCGCTGCCATCGACCGGCAGCGTCGCGCGGTCTCGCTCGAAACGAGCGCGCTCGACCGGATGCTCGCCGAGGTCGTCCTCCGACCGCCCGACGTCCGGCATCTCGATGCCGCATTCGCCGGCCTGTCCGCATCGGCACGCGGCGGCTCGACGCTCAAGGGCTGGATCGGCGACCTGTTCTCGACACGCTGCGCCACGTGCGGCCGGACGGTCGCGATCGACCACGTCGTATGGGCGACAGACGGCGACGCGGCGACGCCGGCGGCGCTCCGCCCGGTCGCGAAGCACTACCGCTGTGCGGTCTGCCGGAATCAGCTCGGCGGGGCCGAGCTTCGTGAGGCGCGCCTCGACGCGGACGACCTGACGAAGATCCGCGCCGATGTCGGAGGCGAGGCCGTCCGGGCCTCGCTGTTGGCTCGGTTCCCGCGGGTCGAGGGCGCCGAGCACCTGGCGGGGGAGCTGCTCGCCCTCCACACGGAACGGCAGCTCGTCGCTCTCGCCGCGATCCTCGAGCGCATCGAGGGGGAGCTGCGCGCGGCGCCCGTCACGGCGGGGCTCCGGATCGCGCTCCTCGGCGCCATCCTGCCAGCAAGCCGGCTCGGGACCGGTCCCGGGCGGAACGCCGCGCTGCGCATGTCCGGCGGACACATCCGGCCATCGGTGGGGCGCCAGGTTCGCGAGCACGATCCGTGGCAGGCCTTCGAGGAGACGTTTCGGGGCGTCCGGGGGTTCGTCCAGCGGCTCGACACGGTGAGCCACGGTCTCGTCGGCGCGCGGCTCGGCGAGGACCTGCGCAGTCTTGGCGAAGGGGCCGCGACCGCGTTCGTCGGGCTGACAGGCCCGACCGGGTTCGGCAGGCTTCGCGATGACGCGACGCCGGACGGCCGCCGTGTCGAGACGCCCCGCATCCGCCTCGTCCTCGGGCAGCCGCCGATGCGGGGGAGCATCGACCGCCTCGCTCTCGCCTACCACGCGACGGCCTGGGTGCTCGGTCGCGAGGCGACTGCACTGCTGCCGATCGCCGCGCTCGCGGATTCGTCGCTCCGTATCGGGTGGAGCGATCACGCGGACACCATCGAGTCGGCGCTCCGTGCCGTCGGTCCGGCGCTCGCGCGCGACGGGCGGGTCGTGCAGCTCGTCGACGGCGGAGCGGAGGCGATCGTCGCGTCGGTCGTGGCCGCGGCAGCCGCAGGGTACCCGCTCCTCGACGTGCGGCTGTCCGACGACGACGCTCCCTCCGTCGTCGAATCCATCCCGCCCAGCGGGCGCATGCCGCCCGGCGCCAGGACCCGCGCGAACGTCGGTCTCGACGCCGTGCCGGGTGGTGCCGGCGATCCTGACGTCGTCCCGAGCACGCGCCTGTTCGCGCCCCCCGAACGAGTCGAGGACAGGCCATTCTCGGCGGCCGACACGAGCCGCATCGTCACCGACACCGCGCTCGAGACCCTCCGTGCGCGTGGTGAGCCCGCGACAACGGAACGCCTGCTGGGCGCGATCCTCGTCGGTCTCGACCGGGCCGGTCAGCTTCGCCGCTTCGTCGCGGCGGACCTCGAACCGGGCGTCGACCGGGTCGAGCAGCTCCATGGCCTCATCCGCGACGCCCTGGCCGGCGCCGTCCCGCGGCGCCTCGACGAGGTGGGTCCGGGCCTGTGGTGGCTCGCCGACAAGCGGGACGCGATGTCGGCTGCGTTGCCGCTCGCCGACCGTGTCGAATGGGCCGTCTACAGCCTCCTGTCGACCGCCGGGTCGATCAGCGAGACGGCCTTCCACGACCGGATGACGACGATGTTCACGGGGCCTGACGCTGCCGACGACGGGCTGGTCGCGGCATGTCTGGCGAGCTATCGCAGCCCGGCGAGCACGCCGGACCGGCTGACGACGGACGAGAACCTCCTGCGTCGGAGCCAGGAGCATACGGACCTGCTCGCGGCGATCACCATCGCCGGCCGTCGCCTGGGGATGCGGCGGTGGATCGGACAAGGCGAGCAGGGTCGGCGTCACGACGGCGGGGTGCTTGGCGACCTGCTCGAGCCGCGCGAACGGCGGCTCTATATCGGCGGCATCGGCGCGTCGCGTGACGATCTCGCCGAGGTCGATGCCATCTGGTACGTCCGCGGCAAGGTCGCGTTGATGTTCGAGGTCGAGTGGACGGCGATGCTCGGTGAGACGATCCTGCGCCGTCACGCCGGCATCCCGCCGAGCGAGGGTGTCGTCCGATTCCTGGTGATCGCGCCGGAGCGCGCCGATCTCGTCCGCTTCAAGATCGATCGGTCGCCTCTCCTCCGCGCCGCGATGGAGGCCGGCACCTGGCACATCATCAAGTCCGACCAGCTCAGCGCGTTCCTTGCGCGCGATCCGCTCGACATCGCCGACCTCGAGCCGTACCTCGGTCTCGAGCCCGCCGCGGAACGTGGCGGCGAGCAGATGGCGCTGTTCGGCGGCTGAACCGGACGACGCGACCCGGCGGCGGTAGGCTAGCGGCCACACACCCGCCGGATGACCCGGCTGCCTCAGGAGAACCACTCGTGCCCGACCTCGATGCCGCGTCCGTCGACGCCCTCGCGGAGCGATTCTGGGAGTCGCTCCTCGAGCTCAACCCGACCACCGCGACCTTCTACGGCGACGATCGCTACGCCGACCGGCTCGACGACCCGGGCCCAGCCGGTCGCGCGGCTGCGCGCGGCCTGATGGAGCGCACCGCGGCCGAGGCATCCCGGATGCCGACCGAGGGCCTGTCGACCGACGAGCGCATCACCCTCGACATGCTCCAGGTCATCGCCGACCTCCACTGCGAGGAGGATGACCAGCACCTCTACCAGCTCCGCGTCGTCGACCAGATGGGCGGGCCGCAGCAGCTGCTCCCGCAGCTGACCCAGTTCCAGCCCGCGGACACCCCCGAGCGGCTCGAGGCGTTCATCGCCCGGCTCCACGCCTATCCCGCCTTCATGGCGGCGAATCGAGAGGTGCTGCGCGAGGGTCGTGCGAGCGGGCTCACCGCGCCGCGGATCGTGGCCGAGCGGACGATCGCCCAGATCGAGCGGATGCTCGCCGTCCCGATCGAATCCGCGATCGTGCCCTCGATGGTCAAGGTCGCCGACGAGGCCGATCGCGAGCGCGTCCGTGAGGTCGTCCGCGATGTGGTCGTGCCTGCGGACCAGGCGTTCCTCGAGGCACTCTCGGGCGACTACCTCGCCGGCACCCGCGAGGATCCGGGGCTGTGGTCGGCACCCGACGGCGACACGCTCTACCGGACCGCGATCCGGAGCTGGACGACGCTCGACCTCGAACCCGAGGACGTCCACAAGATCGGGCTCGAGGAGCTCGACGCGATCGAGGCGGAACGCCGCGTCATCGCCCGCGCCGCCGGCTTCGGGGACGACACGCGTGCCTACCGGAGCGCACTCGCTGACGATCCTGCGAACAGCCCCAAGTCGAAGGACGAGCTGGTCGCCCGGGCCACCGAGGACATCGACCGCGCGACGGCGCTCGCCCCGCGCTACTTCGGGGTCCTGCCGCGTGCCGCCTGCGAGGTCCGGGCCGTCGAGGAGTACAAGGAGAAGGACGCGCCGTTCGCCTACTACTACCCGCCGACACCGGACGGGTCGCGGCCGGGGATCTACTACGCGAACGGCTACGACCTTCCGAGCCGGATGTACACCACGCTTGCGACGACGACCTACCACGAGGCGATCCCCGGGCACCACTTCCAGATCGCGCTTGAGATGGAGAACCCCCATCTCAACACCTTCCGCCGGCTCGGCGCGCGGATGGTCGGTGGGGCCTATGTCGAGGGCTGGGGCCTCTACAGCGAGCGACTGGCGGACGAGATGGGCCTGTTCCGCGACGAGCGGGAACGGTTCGGGATGCTCGACGCGCAGGCCTGGCGCGCCGCCAGGCTCGTCGTGGACACCGGGCTCCACGCCCTCCGCTGGCCGCGCCAGCAGTCGATCGACTTCCTGAAGGGTTCGGGGCTGACGGAGACCGACGCGATCATCGAGACCGACCGCTACATCGCGTGGCCAGGCCAGGCGCTCACCTACAAGATCGGCCAGCGCGAGATCGAACGGCTGCGCGCGCAGCTCACCGAACGGGACGGGTCCGCGTTTGACCTGCGGGCCTTCCACGACGCGGTGCTCGGGCATGGATCGTTGCCGCTCGCAACGCTCAGCCGCGAACTTCCGACATGGATGGCCACGCCGGTCTGACACGGTTCCCGCACGTGTGACCGCTTCCGTGTGCGGGATTCGTCGCCGAGAGAGGCGATCGAGACGAAAATCGCGTTGACGGAGCTCGCGACGCTATGTCACGATGCGGACGGACCTGTCCCGCGGCGCGCAACGCATGGCTCGCGGATCGGGTCGTCGGAACCCCTGCACGAGGACCCTCATGGCGACCGAGCCCGCTGCCAAGCCGATCCCCCGACTCCGCCGCTCGACCCAGTCCGCGCTGTACGCACGGGCACTGGAGACGATGCCTGGCGGGACGGACTCGAACTTCCGGGCGTGGGGCGAGGACACGATCTATGTCGATCGTGGCAAGGGCGGCATGGTCTGGGACCTCGACGGCAACGAATACGTCGACCTCCGGATGGGCTATGGCCCGGTGATCCTCGGCCATGGCGACGACCGGGTGGACGACTACGTCAACGAGCGGATGCGTCGAGGTGTCAGTTTCTCGCTGACCTCGGAGGACGAGATCCGGGCGATGGAGCTCGTCAAGGAGCTGACGGGCTGGGTCGACAAGGTCCGCATGACGGTGTCCGGCACCGAGGCGACGATGCACGCGATGCGCATCGCCCGCGCCTACACGGGCCGCGACAAGATCGTGAAGTTCGAGGGCCAGTACCACGGGGTCCATGACTACGCACTGATCAGCGTCTCGCCCGACGACATGTCCGAGCTCGGCGATCCCGACGCGCCGGTCCGGCTCGCGTGGGGCCGGGGCATCCCCGATGCCGTCGCGGACACGATCATCCCGGCGCGCTACAACAACATCGAGGCGCTCCGGCGGTTGTTCGAGACGCGCGGCGAGGAGATCGCCGCGATCATCGTCGAGCCCGTGCTCGGCAACGCCCAGGGGATCCTGCCGAAGCCCGGCTTCCACCAGGCGATGCGCGCCCTGACCGAGGAATTCGGGATCCTGCTCATCTTCGACGAGGTGAAGACCGGCTTCCGCTTCGCCCGTGGCGGTGCGGCAGAGTTCTTCGGCGTCACGCCGGACCTCGCGACGTACGCCAAGGCGATGGGCAACGGCTATCCGGCGGCCGCGTTCGGTGGGCGTGAGGAGGTCATGAGCGTCCTCCCCGACAAGGTCAGTCACGGCGGCACCTACGCCGGGAACCGGGTGGCGGCGGCGGCAGCCGTCAAGACGCTCGAGATCCTCCGCGACACGGACGCGATCGAG
>JBJMNA010000264.1:0-6756 GCA_045804485.1 Chloroflexota bacterium | reverse complement strand
CGGCGCGGTCCATGCCGCGCATGTTCGGGACGAGGACCGGATAGCGGACGTCAGGCGCGCGTGTGAGGCCGGTCAGCAGCGAGTCGGCATCCGCGAGTTGGGGGATCGCGCGCGGCGCGACGAAGCTCGTGGCCTCGATGTCGCGGAGACCCGCTGCGGCGAGGAGGTCGATGAACCGAGCCTTGGTGGCGGTCGGGATGGCGGTCGCTTCGTTCTGGAGACCGTCGCGTGGGCCGACCTCGTAGACCCGGACGGTCTCAGCCACAGGACGCGACCACGATCAGACGAGCGGCGGGTCCATCGCCCGTTCGATGCGGGCGACCTCGACTTCGATCCGGCCGAGAAGCGCGATCGCCGCGACGTGGTCCGGGCTGCCGTGCTTCGCGGCATTGCGCTTCCGGCGCGTCTCGCGGTGCAGCGCGAGAAGTTCGTCGCGGCTCTGGGGAAGCGGCGTGGTGTCGGCCGGGGCGCTTTCGTGGGGGGCCATGGGCGGAGCGTACCCGAACGGCGATGTCACGGCTCGATCGTCGCCAGCAGCTGGCCGCGGGTGACCTGGTCCGCAGCGGCGACACCGATGTCGCTGATCGTGCCGGCGATGGTCGCGACGACGACGTGCTCCATCTTCATCGCTTCGAGCGTGACGAGCGGATCGCCGGCATCGACCGACTGCCCCGCGCCGACGTGGACGTGCAGGACCGCGCCGGGCATCGGGGCGATGACGTCGGTCGGGCCGGTCGTGCCGGAAACACCGCGAGCGGCGGCCGCCCGGGCCGCGGAGTCCACGTCGGGCGCTGGCGCGACGACGAAGGCGACGCTTCGCCCGGCGACATCGAGGTATGCGGTGTCACCGACACGAACGCCCTCGACCGTCGGCGTCGCGGTCGCCGGTGCGACCGTTCGCTGTCGTCCATCGGCGGCGAGACGCACGCTCGGAAGCGCGTTGATCCGCCACCCGCCTGACCAGACATCGGCCGTGTCCGGGTCCTCCGTCAGGAGGCTCGCGCCCGCTGACCATGCCTCCTCTGGGAGAGCGACCGCGGTTGCCCAGTCGTCCGTCGGCCAGATCCGCTCGAGGGTGTCGGTCCGTGCTTCGCCGGCACGCACGACGGGCTGACGAACCAACCACCGCAGGAACCGGAGGTTCGTCACGACGCCCAAAACGAGCGTCTCGTCGAGCGCCGACTGGAGCCGGTCGAGGGCGGTCGGACGGTCGGGACCCCACGCGATGATCTTGGCGAGCATCGGGTCGAACCTGCCGCCGATGTCGCTGCCGAGCTCGATGCCGGCATCGACGCGGATGCCGTCGCCCGCGGGCCAACGAAGTCCCTCGACTCGCCCGGTCGCCGGCAGGAACCCGTCCTCCGCGTCCTCCGCGTAGAGCCGGACCTCGACCGCGTGGCCGACGGACCGGACCGCGTCGAAGCCGATTGGCTCGCCAAGGGCGATCCGCAGCTGGTCGGCCACGAGATCGCGTCCGGTCACCATCTCGGTCACGGGATGCTCGACCTGGAGCCGCGTGTTCATCTCGAGGAACGCCGGCTCTCCGCGGTCGTCGACCAGGAACTCGCACGTGCCCGCGCCGACGTAGCCGACGCCGCGCGCAAGGGTCAGAGCCGCCTCGCCCAACCGTCGCCGGAGGGGCTCGCCGACCGCTGGGGACGGCGTTTCCTCGAGGACCTTCTGATGGCGCCGCTGGACCGAGCAATCGCGCTCGCCGAGGTGGACGCCGCCGCCGTGAGCGTCGAACAGCACCTGGATCTCGACGTGGCGTCCGCCTTCGATGAGCCGCTCGAGGACCAGACGATCGTCACCGAACGCCGAGGTCGCCTCGCGGCGCGCTGCGGCGAGAGAATCGGCAAGGCGCTCGGGCTCGCGGACCGTCCGCATGCCCTTGCCGCCGCCACCGGCGGCGGGCTTCACCAGCAGCGGATAGCCGATCCGCTCGGCTGCGGCCTCGAGCGTTGCGTCCGCCTGGTCCTCCCCGTCATAGCCCGCGACGACCGGGACACCGAGCGACGCGGCAAGACGTCGGGCAGCCGCCTTGTCGCCCATGGCGCGGATCGCCGCGGGCGGCGGCCCGACCCAGATGATGCCGGCCGTTTCCACCGCCTCCGCAAAGTCGGCGTTCTCGGCCAGGAAGCCGAATCCGGGATGAAGGCCATCGGCGCCCGCCGCCCGCGCAGCCTCGACGACAGCGCCGATGTCGAGGAGATCGAGGCCGGAGTCGCCTTCGGTGTCGGGAACGACGGCGCGTATCTCGAGGGCCGCGCACGTCCGCGCGATGCGGGCCGCGATCTCCCCCCGGTTGGCGATGAAGAGGACGCGGATGCCCCGATCGGCGGGCTTGTCGAGTCGGTCCCCCGCCACGAACGCGTCAATCGCGTCACTAGCGACACGCCACCGACCGCCAATGCGTCTCGCGGGCAGTCGTCCGGAGGCGATCCAGCGCTGCACCGACCGCGTCGTCGCGCCGACTCGGGCAGCCGCCTGTCGTGGACTCAGTTCTTCCGGCATGTCTGTCGCGATCGTCGCATATCGGGCCGGCGCGAGTCTCTAGGTCTCGTCTGGATCCGGTGCCCACGCGGGCCGCCGCTTCTCCATGAATGCGCGGAAGCCTTCCTGTGCCTCCTGGCTCGTGCGCTGCCGCGCGATGACCCGGGCGGTGTGCCATTTCGCCGAGCCGTGCCCCAGACCGCGCACCTCGCGCACGATCGCCTTCGCGGCGCGCGCCGCCGTCGGGCCGGCGGCCAGTGCATCTGCGACGGCGGCCTCGACAGCGGCGTCGAGCGCAGCCTCTCCCTCGACGATCTCGTGAACCAGGCCGATGCGTGCGGCACGCGTCGCGTCGAAACGGCGGCCACCCGGGAACAATGCGCGCGCATGGGTCTCGCCGATCTTCGCGATCACGAACGGGCTGATGACGGACGGCAGGATCCCGAGTCGGGTCTCGGTGAAGCCGAACCGCGCCCCGGACTCGGCGATCACGATGTCCGACACGGCGCACAGCCCCATCCCGCCTCCGAGCGCCGCGCCATGGACGCGTGCGATCAGAGGCACGGGGCAGGTGTCGAGCGCCTCGAACATGTCTGCCATCGCCATCGCGTCCTGCTCGTTGCCCTCCGTGTCGAGCGCCAACGCTGCCCGCATCCAGTCGATGTCCGCACCGGCGCAGAACGACGCGCCGTCGCCCGCGAGGACGACCGCGCGGAGCTGTGTCGGGCCCTCGCGGGCGAGCGCCGCGAACGTCGTCCGAAGGGTCGCGATCAGTGTCGCGTCGAATGCGTTGTGGACCTCCGGCCGCGCCAGCGTCACCCGCGCGACCGTGCCGTCGGGTCCGGTCCGTTCGATGCGGAGGCCACCGCCCGCCATCGCAGTCACCGCGGCATCGTACGGCAGCGCGATTCCGTCAACCGAGGTCGGCGGAGCTGACGACGACCCGTCCGGCGACTCGAGGCAGCGCGGCTCGCGTCAGGTTCGCCGAGGAATGTGCGTCGGCGAGCGCCCAGGCGGCCACGAGGGAGCAGCCGTGGCGTGCCGCGAGGCGCGAGCGGGCATCGATGAGTGCGCGCTGGATCCCGCGACCGCGCGCCGCGGGCACGACCGACGCCCAGCTCTGCCAGCCGACGTCGTCCGCCTCGAACAGCGATCCCGCGGCGACGACCCGACCGTCGATCGAGCCCACGAGGTGCGTCCACCGTGGGGTCCGAATCATGAACGGCGCCATCCGCCGCCACAGGTGCGCGATCTCGGGTGGTGGCGCATTGGCTTCGACAACGACGCGGGTCCAGTCAGCGACGTCATCCTCGACCTCCGGTTCGACCGTGCGAATGAGGAGGCCGTCGACCGTCGGGGTTTCCGCGCTATCCGGAGAACCGACGTGCACGTCGAGTCGGAGGCGCGGTTCGACGCCGGGCGGCAGGTCCTGCTCGGCGAGCGTGACGTCGCCACGGACGCCGTGATGGGCGAAGAACTCGAGGGCGGTCGGGAGAAGCTCGGGGTGCTCGGCGACACCGAGGGCGCGGTTGAACATCGTGGAGGTCATCGTCGGCGCGGTGCCGAGGAGCAATGTCCCGTCATCGACGATCGTGAGCGGTACTCCAGTTGCTTCGGCGGCCGCCCACTCGGCGCGGACGGCGGCACGATGCGCCGCTCCGAACCTTTGGAGGATCCGGGCGTCCATCTGGCCCATCGCCTCGCCCACGGCCGGCATCGTACCCTCGAGGTCGATGGGACCGAACAACCCGTGGTCGCCCAATTGGCGCCCCGACCCGTCCGGGCACCGACTCGCGGGGATCCGGACGGCCCGACGCGGTGCGGTGCTCGCCGGCGTCGCGTACGTGCCGCTCGCCGCCGCAGCTGTCGCGACGAGTCAGCTGCCTCGCGACATCGCGCTTCTCGCGCTGGCGGTCGGGATGCCGGGCGTCGCTCTGCTCGGCGCCGGGCTCGCGCCGGCGGCACTCGGATCCAGGATCGACGCGGTCGCAGTCGGTGTCGCCTTCGGGATCGGGAGCCCGGTCGCCGCGGTGACCTCGATCGTCATCGGCGCGTTCGTCGTCGGTCATTTCGTCCCCGGCAACCCGGATCTCGCTGGACCGCTTCTTCGCGCCGGGGTCCGCGCGGCCGTCGACATCGCACCGGTCGTGGCGCTGGTCGCGGCCGGGTGGGTCGTCGCCGTTCGGTGGCTGGATCGCGCCACGCGGCAACCTCCGCCGACGGCGAGAACGCCCTAGTCGAGTACGGTCACCTCGTCGCCGAGTCGGATCGTGCCGGGAACCGTGACGTCTCCGAGGACGCCGAAATCGGCGTGCTTGCCTTCGCGGAGGCCGCGGTAGGCGATGATCGTCCGGAGCGTGTCGAGGTCGCGTTCGCCCGTGTCCGGGTTCTGCGTCGGCATCGCACACCGGGCGGTCGGCTTGGTGATCAGGAGCTCCGCGGCGCCGAGAGAGATTCGCGTCCCGATCCAGGTGTCCTCTTCATGCGGATCGGCGCCGTCGAGCTCGATGAGCATCCGGAACCGGCGGGGATCGACCGTCTCGACCGCGGCATGGCTCGCGAGCTCCGCGAGGGACCCGTCGCTGACCAGGCTGACCGGGTTGCCGGCACGCGTCCCGCCGGGACGGTCGCACCGGATCAGCGTGATGGGCCGGCCCGCGAAGTCGGACAGCGGCGCGGCCCAGGGCCCGTCCACGACATGGCCGACTCCGGTCCGGCCGTGGATCGGCGTCTCGACGGCCTCCGTCAGACGGACGTCGTCCTCGACGACCTGCCCGTCCGGGAAGGTCATCCGGAGATGCGTCGCCTCCGGGTTCGTGTGCGTCGAGATCTGGCTGAGCGTCGGGACGACGAGCTTGTCGATCAGGCGGTTCGTGTCGTCCGCAAGGAAGAACCGGCGATCCTCGAGGACGCCCAACGGCGTCACCTCGATCGTGTCGGGATGCTCCAGCCCAAGACTCCGAACAGGCGCGATCGAGAAGCGAACGACGCGCGGCATCTCCTGATGCTAGCCGAGCGGCGGGAGGCCGATGTCGACATCCGCCAGATCACATCCGGAACACGCCGAAGCGCGTCTCTGGGATCGGCGCATGGAGGGCGGCCTCGATGCCCATGGCGAGGACGCGGCGCGTGTCGAGCGGATCGATGATGCCGTCGTCCCAGAGGCGGGCCGTCGCGAAGTATGGCGAGCCTTCGCGTTCGTAGGTCTCGAGGATGGGCGCCTCGAAGGCGTCGCGTTCCTCGTCAGACGTGAAGCCGCCGCGGACGGTCGACAGGACACGCGCCGCCTGCGCGCCGCCCATGACGGAGATCCGCGAGTTGGGCCACGTCCACAGGAACCTGGGCTGGTAGGCGCGGCCGGCCATCGCATAGTTGCCGGCACCGAACGAGCCGCCGATCAGGACCGTGAACTTCGGGACCTCGGCGGAGGCGACGGCCGTCACCAGCTTCGCCCCGTCCTTCGCGATCCCGGCTTCCTCGTACTCGCGGCCGACCATGAACCCCGTGATGTTCTGGAGGAAGACCAGCGGGATGCGGCGCTGGCAGGCGAGCTCGATGAAGTGCGTGCCCTTCAACGACGATTGGCTGAAGAGGATCCCATCGTTGGCGATGATCCCGATCGGGTAGCCGGCGATGTGCCCGAAACCGGTGACGAGCGTTTCCCCATACAGCGGCTTGAACTCATGGAAGCGGCTGCCGTCCACGAGCCGGGCGATGATCTCGCGGACGGGGACGGGTCGGCGCGCATCGGCCGACACCGCACCGTAGAGACCGGCCGGGTCGACCGCGGGATCGTCCGGTTCGCGCCGATCCCACGGTGGTTCGGGCGGACGCCGATTGAGGTTCGAGACGATGGAGCGCCCGAGAGCCAGCGCGTGCTCGTCATCGAGCGCCTCGTGGTCGGCGACGCCGGAGCGGCGGGTATGCACCTCGGACCCGCCGAGCTCCTCGGGCGTGACGTCCTCGCCGGTGGCGGCCTTCACGAGCGGCGGCCCGCCGAGGAAGATCGTGCCGGTACCGCGAACGATCACCGTCTCGTCGCTCATCGCCGGCACGTATGCACCTCCGGCTGTGCACGAGCCCATGACGAGCGCGACCTGCGGGATCGCAGCCGCTGACATCCGTGCCTGGTTGTAGAAGATCCGCCCGAAGTCGTCGCGGTCCGGAAAAACATCGGCCTGGAGCGGGAGGAACGCGCCGCCCGAGTCGACCAGGTAGATGCACGGGAGGCTGTTCTCGAGCGCGATCTCTTGGGCGCGGATG
>JBJMNA010000263.1:0-6556 GCA_045804485.1 Chloroflexota bacterium | reverse complement strand
GGTCTCGGACGGGGTTCCGATACGCCGGTGCTAGACTCCCGGCGAATTGACCACCGACCCCCAGGTGAAACCGGTCCGGCGCTCCGCGACCGTCGCCACCTTCCTGTCCTTCCTGTGGCCCGGCCTCGGTCAGCTGTACGCGGGCGCTCGACGCACGGCGCTGATCTTCGGCCTTCCGCTCCTCGTGGTGGTGCTGGTCGTCGCCCTGCAGCTGCTCGGTGGCGCCCAGGCCCTCCTGCTCCAGATGCTCACGCCGTCGACGGCGCTGACCGTCCTGATCCTGATCGTCCTGTTCGGGATCTGGCGGCTCGTCGCGATGGGCGACGCGCTCGGCACGGCCGGGCGCGACGGCTCGTGGCGCCGGCCGATCCCGATGGCGGCGTTCCTGGCTCTCGCCATCGTCGTGGTCGGGACGCACGCCGCCGCCGCGAACATCGCCTGGTCGTTCTACCAGGCCGATCGCGGCATCTTCGTCGGCATCCACGATCCCGACACGGCGGTCCTCCCGACACTCGGCGTCGCGCCATCCGGCGCGCCCGCGCGGTCGGTGGCCCCAGGATCGTCGCCGGCCGCCGCGTCCGACCCGCCGCCAGCCGCCCCGCGCATCAACATCCTCCTCACCGGTATCGACTCCGACGAGAACCGGGCACATGCACTGACCGACACGCTCCTCGTCGCCAGCCTTGACCCCACGACGGGGGACCTTGCGATGGTGAGCTTCCCGCGCGACATGTCGCGGCTGCCGACACCGGACGGCAAGCGCTTCGACGCGAAGATCAACTCGCTGCTGACCTACGCCGACCGTCACCCGGACAAGTACCCGGGAGGCGGGATGTCGGCGCTCATGACGGAGGTCGGGTTCCTGCTCGGTGCGAAGATCGATTACTACGCGTCGGTCGACCTCGATGGGTTCCGCAAGCTCATCGATCGGGTCGGCGGCGTGACCGTGGACGTCCAGACGGCCATCGACGACCCGGGCTACGGGGGCTGGGACACGCCTGGCAAGATCGGCTTCAAGCTGACGACCGGGAAGCACGAGCTCGATGGCGAGCACGCCCTCGCCTTCGTCCGGACCCGCAAGGGGATCGGGGACAGCGACTTCGGGCGTGCGCGGCGCCAGCAGCAGCTCCTCGTGGCGCTCCAGCGCAAGCTCGTCGACCCCGCCATGCTGCCGAGCCTGCCGGGACTGCTCGACGATGCGACGAAGACGCTCAAGACGAACTTCCCGCCGGATCGCCTCGGCGAGGTGCTCGACGTCGCCCGGCGCATCGACGACGGCGCTGTCAGGAAGTACGTGCTCGGGCCGCCGTATTCGACTCACCCGACGAACCTGGCGACCTACATCCTGGTCCCCGACATGGACAAGATCGCGAAGCTGTCGATCAACATCTTCGGCGGCGCGAGCGCCTATGCGGGTCAGCCCGAGTAACGGTCACCGGGAGCAGCGGTCAGCCGGATCAGCGGCCTTCCTGGGTGAGCATCGCCGGGATCGTCCGCGCGACGATCTTCACGTCGAGCCAGAGCGACCAGTGGTCGATGTAGTCGAGGTCGAGTCGCACCCACCGATCGAAGTCCGGATCGCGCCGCGCCGCGACCTGCCAGAGCCCGGTGATGCCGGGCTTCATCGACAGCCGGCGACGATGCCAGATGTCGTAGCCGTCCACCTCGCGTGGCAGCGGTGGGCGCGGGCCGACGATGCTCATCTCGCCGCGGAGCACGTTCCAGAGCTGGGGTAGCTCGTCGAGGCTCGACCGCCGGAGCCATCGACCGGACCGGCTGAGCCGCGGATCGTCGGTCATCTTGAACGCGTGGCCGCGGATCTCGTTTGCATCCACGAGATCGGCCAGCCGCGCCTCGGCGTCGGGGACCATCGTCCGGAACTTGACGACGCGGAACGGGCGACCGTGGAGACCGACGCGCTCCTGGCGGAACACGATCGGCCGTCCGTCCTCGAGCCAGACGAGCGCGGCGATGACGAGCAGCACGGGGCTCAGCAGGATCAGCGAGGCGGCCGCGATCGCGAGGTCGATGACTCGTTTCGCGCCGATCGCAAGGATCCGGTCGGGGCCGTAGACGAGCGACAGGATGGACATCCCGTGGAACTCCTCGATCGTCCCGCCGGCGACGAGGACTGTCGACTCGCTGACGGGGATCCGGACGATCCGGCCCTCGTCCTGGCAGAGCCGGGTGATCGGCTCGACGAGCGCCCGGTCGTCGACCCCGAGGCAGATCGCGACTTCGTCCACGACCGTGCCGTGGAGGACGTCCTGGATCACGTCCACCGTGCCGAGGACGGGCCGATGGAGCGACCCAGCCGCGGCGACGGGGTCGTTGGGCGCCGCGAGGTAGCCGATGGGCCGGAGTCCGAGCTCGCGGTGTCCCTCGACCGCGTCGGCGAAGGCCTCCGCCGCGGCGTTGGCCCCGACGACGACCATGAACCGGGCGTTGTACCCGCGCGCCCGCAGCCGCAGGAAGAGCGCGCGGATCCCCGCACGCGAGATCAGGGTCAACACCGCCTGGCTCGAGAACAGCAGCAGCAGGAAGAGCCGGCTCACGTTGGGGAGCTTCAGGAGGTAGAGCGCGGTGAAGACCACGACGGCGAGCAGGAGGATCGCGACGATGACGTCGATGATCTCGCGCCGGATCGATAGTCTCGTGCGCAGGCGATAGAGGCCCTGGAGCCAGAGAGCGCTGACCAGCGCCAGGGCGTAACCGCCCGCCGCGACGAGCGGGTCGATGCCGACGAATGCCCAGACCTCGCGCCAGCCGGGTGAGCCCGAGCCGAACCGGATGATCGAGAGCCCGATGAACAGGATCATCGCCGTCAGGGCGTCGGCCACGGCGAGGCCGAGCCGGAGGGCGGTGATATGACGTCGGATCAGTCGGCGCCTCCTCCCGCGAGCGGGTCCGCCGCGAGTGTACGCCGCGGCGACCACGGGCCGGGCGATCACCGCGAGTCGGAGTACTTCCGTACCGGGGATGCGGTGCGGTGCGGTTCGCTACGGTCCCGGCATGTCTCGCATCGCATCCGAACGCCTCGTGGCGATCGGTGGTTCGGCTCTCATCATCATGTCGGTGACCGTCCTCGGCTGCCAGGCGCAGGCGACGACGACGGATCCTCCGTCGACACAGGTCAGCGTCGTTCCGACACCGGCTCCCTCCCTGGCCACCCCCGATCCGACGCCGACGGCGTCTCCGATACCGACTCCCGGGCCCACCGCGAGCC
Organism: Chloroflexota bacterium; assembly: GCA_045804485.1. GTDB lineage: Bacteria > Chloroflexota > Limnocylindria > Limnocylindrales > CSP1-4 > SPCO01. The sequence continues at coordinate 3,330 of JBJMNA010000263.1, read as the reverse complement.
CGAGCGCGTCGCCCGTGGCGCCCGTCGCCGATCCGCTCCTCGGGACAGACGGGCGGTTGACCGTCCTTCTGCTCGGCACGGACTACCGCCCCGCCCACCCCGGCAACCGGACGGACGCGATGATGGTCGTTTCGATGGATCCGACCACAGGGAAGAGCGCGGCCTTCAGCATCCCTCGCGACATCGCGCATTTCCCCTTGCCGAAGTCCGGTAGCTACGGACCGAAGATCAACGGCCTCTACCAGCACCTCCAGTCGACGATGGGCAACGGTGGGGAGGGGCTCAAACAGGCGATCTCGCGCGCCTTTGACATCGAGGTCGACCGGTACGTGCTGATCGGCTTTCCCGGCGTCATCAAGCTCGTTCGTGCGGTCGGCGGTGTCGACGTCACGCTCAAGGAGCGGTACTACGACCCGTATTACTGGGTCAACAACCACCACCGGGGCTGGGGGCTCCCGGCCGGGACCAGCCACCTCGACGCCGACGATGCACTGATCTTCGCGCGCAGCCGCAAGGGCGACAGCGACTTCTCGCGTGCGAAGCGCCAGCAGCAGCTCGTCATGGCGGCCGTGACCAAGGTCCGCGCGCGCGGACTCGACGACCTGCCGAAGCTGCTCACGATCGCGCGCGACAACGTCCGGACTGACCTGCCGCTCGATCGCGCTGCCGACCTGTTCGCGCTATACAGCACGGTCGACCTCACCGCGTCCGAGCGGGTGGTCTTCGCGCCGACCAAGTTCGCGGTCCGTGCCGGTGGCACCGATTACCGGCTGGTGCTCGACATCTGCCGGAAGTGGATCGCGAACCACTTCCCGCCGGTCCGGCCGTTCGGCGCCTGGCCCCCTTCCTGACCGGGTCGTTCCCGGCGCCTCGGCCGGACGGAGCCTACTGGAAGGTGCCGGCCGCGATCCTCGCGCCGATCGACTTCACGAGGTTCGTCATGTGCGAGTCACGCCGCAGGTCGGTTCGGTAGTTGTCGTTCCGGAAGGTCTGGAACGCGATCCCGGTCGCACCTGCGTAGGCGAGCGCTTCGCGCACCTGTCGTTCGAGCTGCGCCGTCGTGGGTCGCTGCTTCTTGTGGCAGGTGGGCGCCGTGTACTTGTAGGTCTGGACCATCACCCAGATCGGCGTGCGCGGGGTCTTCGCCGCGACCGTCGCACGGACCTTCGTCTTGAACCACTTCGGGCCGTACGGGACGTAGGTCGAGCCAGTGGAGGAGCAGCCGTTCCGGGCCGTCTCGACCGGGTACCAGTCCACCATCACGATGTCGGCCATCCCGGCCGTGTACGGGTTGCGGGTCGTCCCGAAATGCGGGATGTCGCCGAACAATCCGACGACCGGGTGGTTCGGGTCAGCCGCCTTGAACGCGTGGTAGAGGCTGCGGATCTCGCTCGCTGAGATGCCGATCCAGGACGGCTCCTTGACCGACACGTAGCCGTACAGCGCCGGATGGTTCTTGACGGCATTGACGAGGGCCGCGACGCGCGACGGGTAGACGTGACCACCGGAGGTCGTGGGGGAGAAGAACAGGAGCGCTTTGACGCCGCACTTCTGGGCGGCGTCGAGGTAGCGGAGCGCGCCTGCCGCGCCGCCGGTGTTGCGCATCACGACGTCGAACGAGCCGTCACAGACGCCGCGCGTGTTCGCGAGCAGGTCCTCGGGCGGGACGTTGTGCAGGATCATGGCTGTGTCGGTCGAATAGCTGATCGCGCTCGCGCCGCCGACACCGAGCACGCTCATGAGGAGCGACGCGCTCAGCAGCGCAGCAGCAGGTCGCGCGAACGAACGTCGTGTGGCTGTCAACACGGTCGATGTGGCTCCGATCCGAGGGAAGATGGATGAGTGCTCGATCATCTTGGTCGCGCGACCGGAGCGTGCCAATGCGCTATCCGTCTGCCGGACCCGGTACCTCTTTCATGTGCAGCCTGGCACCAGCCAGGAGCCACCAGCCGGCCAGCAGAACGACGAGCACGCCGAGACCGAGCAGCCCGAGCGCGTGCGTTCGTGCGACGAACACGATGGCGAGCGCGCCCGCCGCCATGTCGACGACGCGTTCGCGTCGGACGGCTATCCACGCGGCGAGAGCCTCCATCGCCATCCCGAAGGGCACGAACAGCAAGACGCCCGCAGGACCGAAGTTCGCCCACGCCTCCCCGATGAGCCCGGGCGCGGCATACCCGGCGACGGCCTGCGGCGCATCGACCACCTTCGGGTAGATCCAGTACCCGAGGTTCGGGATGTCGTCCCGGCCGATGAGCGGGCCGGCCCGTCGGAACCAGGTCAGGCCCAGGAAGTAGGGCTGTTCGGCGGGGATCGTCGCCTGGAGCGCGGCGAGCGTGCGTGGCTGGACGAGGAAGAGGCGGCTGACGGTCCGCTGTCCGGCGATCGATCCCGTATCGGTCGCGAAGCTCTCGGGCGCGCGAAGGACGCCAACGGCGACGAACGCGATGGCACCAACGACCGCCCCAGCCGCGATCGCACGGGCCGGGATCCGTCGCCCGGTCAACAGCCACGCAAGAACGAGGCCTGCAGCGAGCTCTGCGACGAGGTATCGGCTCGCGAGGGCGACCATGGCCGCGACAAGGACGCCGATGATCGCGACGGTCGCAGCTGGCCGGCCGAACGCCGGGCGGCCGCCGAGCGCCTCGAGGAGAAGGACGGCCGCGAGCGCCGGGATGGCGACGCGAACGAGCTGGACCGTCAGGCCGGTGAACGCGACGCGCGCACCCGTCGCGTCTCCCGACAGCAGTGGCAGCCCCGTCGCGACGATGATCGGCAGGACCGCAGCGACGGCGACGGCCGCGAGGATCGCGGGGATCCAGCCGCGTGGGCCGGATTCCGCGCGCGGCAGGATGGCCGGATCCGGTGGCAGGGCCTTGGCGGCGACGGGGCCGACCCTAGCCGCAAGGCGAACGCCCGCCGCCGCCGCGACGACACACGCGCCGAGGTAGAGGCCTGGCCCGGGTTCTGCATCGCCGATCGCGATCGCAAGCGACCCGACGCCGAAGAAGATCGCCTCGAGGGCGAGCCATGCGACGGCCGGATGGAGGAGCCCGAGCCGGCGACGGCTCGCGACGGGGGCGACGAGCGCGACTGCGACGCCGAACCCCGCGATGACGGCGATGGCGGCCGCGATCGCCCCTGCGGTCACTGGGGTGGTTCGCCGGTGGCCACGCGGGCAAGACCGCTGCGCGCTGCCTCCGCCGCACCGCCGACGCCGCCGGCGGGGAGTCGCGCCGACAACCAGGCATACGATGCGACGCCGAGCAGTGCCGTCGGAAGCGTACTCACGAGCCGGTACGTCACCGTCACGGCCGCAGCCGTCGGTGG
>JBJMNA010000262.1:0-5455 GCA_045804485.1 Chloroflexota bacterium | reverse complement strand
GTCGCGACCGTCCCGAGCGGCTTGATCGCCGTGTACATCAGCCCGACCGAGATGTCCGCGAGGACCTCGAGCTGTTCGGGCGTCTCGTCGGTGTGTGCGAAGTAGCGCGACAGCAGCTGGAGGAGGACCTCGTAGGTGACGTTGAGCAGGTCCATGCAGCGGATCGTCCCGGGGTCCGTGATCAGCGGCATCGGGACACCGGTCGCCTGCTGCCGGACGTTCGCTGCGACCACCGGCCGAGCGGGCTCGAAGGCAGGGTCGGTACGCTTGAACTCGAGGTACTCGTCGAGGATCCCGAGCAACCGCCCGAAGTGCGAGTCGCGCCATTCCCCACGCGCGCCCTCGCCCTGCTCGACGATCGTGTCGATGGCGCGCTTCGCCGAGTCGAGATCGGTCACCGCGACGAGCTCGGGCCAGCGGAAGTGGACTTCCGTCGCCTGCGCGTCGGGCGGTCCGACGAACAGGCGGTCGTGGCCCAGCCGCTCCGACAGGTACTCGAGACCGGCCTGGACCGACCGGTAGAGCTGGCCGATCGTGTCGAACTCCTGGAGCTGCGGAACGATCTGGTCGGCGGAGTCGTGCGGCAACGGGACGGCCTGCTCGATCGCGGCGAAGCCTTCCGCGTCCTCGACGTCCATCCCCTCGGGTCGCTCGAGGAAGGCGAAATGGCGGAGCGCGGCCTCGTTGAACGGCAGCAGCTCGATGCGGACGCCGGCGGGGTAGCTGTACGCCGGCATCGGGAAGTTCGGGCGGGCGAGCCGCGGCGCCGCGCCGACCGCCGTGAGCAGATTCTGGGCGAGGGCCATGTGGAGCATCTCCTGCTCTGCGATCGCAAGCAGCGTCGTCCGCCACCGGCCGACGGCTTCGAGCGCCTCGGCCGAGATGCCCTCGCGCACGTCCCCTTTCAGCGAGAACGCCGCGAACAGGTACTGGAGCATGATCAGGTGCTCGAGCTCGGCGGCCTTGCCGAGCGTGTAGATGAGCGCCTCGCGGTGCTCGAGCCCGCCCGTCTGGGCGTCGCCCTTGCCGCGGCGGACCGACAGGACGCTGGCGAGCGGTCCGTGCGGTCCGGGCGAGCCGCCTTCGATCATCTCCATCGCGCGCTCATCGTTCCGCGCCGTAGAGGCGGTCGTCCGGATAGCACCAGAGCCAAGCCTCGCCCGGTTCCGCCGATCGGATCATCGGGTGCCCCGTCTCCACGAAGTGCGCCGTCGCATGCCGGTTCGGACTGAGGTTGCAGCAGCCGGTCCGTCCGCACGTCAGGCACTGCCGGAGATGTTCCCAGCGGCCGCCGACCTCAAGGCACGCCGAGCACACATCGAGCGGAGCGCCGACGTCGCGGACGAGGGCGGCATGGTCGCATGCGCCTCCGGCGGGATCCGTGGCGGTCAGGTGGTCCTTGATCACGCGCGCACTCTACCGCGGGGAGGTCGCCTCGACAGGCGGCCGCCAGAAGTGCCGCGCCAAACAACGCGCGGTCGCGCGGCCCTGAGGCCGAACAGAACGCCGACCCGTCGGTGTGGGGGGAGACACTTTCGGGTCGGCAGAGCCATCATCTGCGCGAAGGACGCAGCGGACATCGGCGCACCACGGAAGAACGGGCAGGTCGTCGTTGCAGGTACTCTGCAAGTGACCACGTTTCGCAAGGCGTATCCGATCACTGACGGAGGGACGGGTGGACGGGACCGACGACCTCTGGCGCGCCGTCCGGACGGCGATACCGGACATCCATGGTCTCGCGATCACCGTCGCCACCGAGCTTGGCGAGCCGCTCGACGATGTACTGGCGACCGTCCAGCTCGGCTTGATCGCGATGAACGCCGAGCTCGGGCCAGAGGCCGCTGCCGCCGCGGCGATCGAGGATGAGCTCGCGCGGCTCAGGACGTCGCTCGCGAGACGACCAGCCGATCGCCTGTCTCGAGCAGACTCGCTCGACGACCTCCTCGCGCAGACACGGGCGCTCGAATCACGAGGGTCGCTCGACCTCCCGACGATCGTCGCCGTCCAGCGCGCGTCGGGGGCGATCGCAGCCCGGACGGATCGACCGCTCCTCGACCTGCTTCACCGCTACGCCGTCACCCGCCGTCTCGTCTGGGACGACTGTGTCAAGGCCACCGAGGCCGGTCGGTTGGATGCACGCCAGCTCGGTGCCTTCGGCCGATTCCTGCTGCTGTGGAACGAGCTGACGTCGCTCGCGGTCACCGACGGATACCAGATGGTCGAGCGCGAGATCCTCGCGCGGGCAGCGGAGGCCCGTCGTGGGGCGATCCAGGAGCTCCTCGGCGTCGTTCCCGGCGATCGCGCGACCATCGCCCGATCACGCCGCCTCGCGCTGAGGTTCGGGCTGGACCCCGATGGTCCCTACCGCCTCGTCGCCGTGGCGCCGGGGCCGGAGACCGATCCGATCCCCGAGCGGCCGGGGATCGGCGATGAGGAGCTGGAGGTCCTGGCCGGGCGGATCGGTCACCTGCTGGGCGCCACCGCGCCGGGCGCGGAAGGCTTTGCTGCGAGCATCCGGCTGCCCGTCGTGATCCCTTTGAGCGGGCGGATCGCGGTGCTCGCGTCGGACGATCGCGTCGGGCTGGGTCGCGTCCCGGCGGCACTTGACCGTGTCTTCGGCAGCATCGTGCGCGGAACGTCGGGCGGACGGCGGGGGCCACGCGGCGCCGCGACAGATGGGGCGCCGCCGTCGTGGGTCGCCGTGGGGTCGGCGTCGACCGCCGGGGTCGGTTCGCTCGCGGCGACGTATGCCGATCTCGTCGATGCGACGCGGTCCGCGGAAAGGCTCGGACTCCGCGGATGGATCGCCGACCCGGAGCAGCTCGCGCTCGAGCGGCTCCTGCTCGCAGACCGACAGCTCGCCGATTCCGCCGTCCGGCGCGAGATCGGCCCGCTGCTGGCCGACGATCGCTTCGGCGACGAGCTCATCGAGACGCTGCAGGCGTACTTCGACACGGGCGAGAACGTCACGGCCGCCGCTCGGCGCCTCCATCTTGCGACTCGGACCGTCGCCTACCGGTTGGAGAAGATCGAGTCGCTGCTCGGCCATCCGCTCGACGCCGAGGCGGGTCGCCGCCTCTCGATCGCGCTCATGGTCTACCGGCTGCAGCCCGACGGTTGACGTCGGGCACTGACGGTGTCAGGAGCTGCAGATGCCCGGAGGTTCCCCGGAGGGCACTCGGCCGCCGCCCTCGGACCGCCACGCCCACGCATGAAGCGCAGCAAGATCTTCGTTCCGCCCGACGATGCCGACGTACGTCGGTCCGCACGTCAGCCTGACATTGGCCGTGCCGTCCTCGTCGAGAAAGCAGCCGCTCCGGCCGACGACCCACCGGTCGCTGCCCCCGAAGGTGACTCGATCCGCCGCGTCGCCGGCCGTGCCGTCGCCGGGCATCCACGGGGAGTCGCCGCTTGTCCCGGCGGAGCAGTCGCCAGTCGCAGGGGCCACATCGTTCGAGGCCAGCCGCTCGAGATAGGTCAGGGCGGCGTCGCCTGCGTCCTGGAACCGGTAGGCGCCGAAACGATCGACCGGGTCGCTGTTCAGCCGGCATTCGACGCCGGCCGTCGCGCGGTTCGGCAGATCCTTGCGCCTCGGGGTGCAGTGGACTGCCGCGTCTCGTCGAAGGCCGCCGATCAGGTCCGCCTCGACGGCGGCGAATGGCGACGGGGAGGACGACGCGAGGGCGCTGTCCTCGACCCAGGGCGAGCCATCATGGTCGGCCGCGGCGACCCAGCCGCGGTGCGGTAGTCCGATCGCCTGCACGAGATACCAGTCGTAATCATCCGCCGTGACCGGGCCTTCGATGATCTGGAGCTGAGTGCCGACGCCGAGCAGCGGATCGAGCTTGACCGACTTCGAGTTGTCGACGGTCGGAAGAGTCCGCACGCGCAGCCCGCTCACGACGACATCGACGAGAGAGCCCGCCGCCAGGACTCCCGGCACGTGACTCGCATCCGGCCCCGGCGACGCTAGCGCGCTCTCGATGGGCGCCGTCGGCGGCACGTCCGTCAGGTTGCGATCGCGTTCGCGGCGAAGCAGCTCCGCCCCGACCGTGAAGGCCGTCATCGCGAGGAGCGCAAGGATGGCGGCGACCGCGAGGAGCCGGAGCATCGGCCGCGCCGGGCTGTCGGACCGATGGATACGCCCCCGCATCCGATCCACGGATCCCGGGGCGAGCGCGAACGTCGGCAGCTGTGCCATGGCGCGTTGGTCGGCCTCGAGTGCCTTGACCTGGCGTCGGCACGGGACGCAGTCGGCCAAGTGGGTGGCCAGCGCCGCGCCCTCGGCCGGCGTCAGGTCAAAATCGATCGACGCGGCGGCCAGCCCGAGGAATTCGTCGTGGACGGTCGTCATCGGATGTCCCCGCGCCCATCGAGCTCGAGGCGGACCCGTACCCGGGTCCGCGCCAGCAAGGTCCGGGTGGCGCCATGAGTGCGCCCGATCGCCGCAGCGATCTCCTCCCCGCTGAAGCCGTCCGCCGACAGCAACAGAGCCGTGCGTGCCTCCGTGGAGAGTGTCGCGAGGACGGTGTCGAGGGCGACCGTACGCTCCCGCGCAAGGACGCCGGCCTCCGGGGACTCGACGTCATCACCCATGGACTGCGAGCCGTAGCGGTTCATCCACGCGAAGGCGGTCGTCCGGCGACGGCCGCGGCTGATCGCGAGATTCGACGCGACGCGGTAAAGCCAGCCCCGGACGTGCTCGGGCGTTCGTCCGGCGTCGACCTCACGGGTCAGGCGAAGAAAGGCCTCCTGCAACAGATCCTCCGCGGCCCCTTCGTCGCGCGTCGAACGACGAAGGAAGTTGTAGATCTCGGCGTGATAGGCCTCGAAGGCCGTGCTGACCGCGCCGAAGTGGCCGAGCGGTGCTGTCGTGGCAACCGCCTCGACCTCGACGAGCCTGGGCCTCATCGGATCCGGCATCTACGACCGTGGAACGTGTGGGGCAACAGAATGTTTCAGCCCCGGGGCACTATCTCATGGCCCCATCGGTCAGGATCCGTCCGCGGCACGCCCCCGGGTCGCGGACGCGCGCGACTGCTTGGCACGGAAGGGGGGAGTGGAGCGGGAGACGGGATTCGAACCCGCGACATTCTGCTTGGGAAGCAGACACTCTGCCAGCTGAGTTACTCCCGCTCGGAGCGCGGTCATCGTAACAAACACCCGGGCCTAGTCGAACCGGTGCACGCACGCAGTCCGCCGCCAGACCTTGACGTCGACCTGGCTCGCGATGGAGCGCGCGCCAGCGCACGGCCGCCTTACGATTCCACGAGCACCGAGGCCAGTGACCCGCCTTCCCGCTCGAGCACGGCAAGAATCTCAGGTGTGAGAGGCCGGACGATTCCCAGCCTCGACCGGCAACGCTCGCGAAGATCGGCTTGCCGTAGGCGGCCGTGAGGACATCACCGGGGCTCGTGACCCGGACGGAGCCAAGATCCTTGTAGTCGAGCGCTCG